>JAUJLY010000250.1 GCA_030447145.1 Thermomicrobiales bacterium | reverse complement strand
CGACCTTCGGCACACCCGAGGATGCCGCCACCGCGGTAGAACAATCCGCCGAGCTCTTTACCCGGCTGGAAAACCAGCAGGCCGTCGAGGATGTCTCACTCGACGGGGCTGATGCTGTTCAGGCATACCGGTATTCAAGCGGAAATAGAGAGGGTGATGCGCTGGACGGCTATCGCCTGGTCTTTTCTACAGGGACCAGCCTGAGCGTTATTGACGTGCAGGGTGCAGGCTCCGAGGCCGCCGCTGCCGAGACCGCAACACGGCTGGCGTCGGCACAAGTTGCCTGCCAGACCGGTTCGACATGCGAGACTCCGGACATTTCCACTGGGCTCGACGGTCAGTAGCCCAACAGGGATAGAGCTGCATATCACAGGGCCCGTCAGCATACGCTGACGCGCCCTGTGATATCACTCTTACTACTCTCCATCGGGCACCTGTGTCTCGGGTGGAGGAGTTGCATTGACGAGATTCCAGGTCTCGGTCGCCTGCAAGTCCTTCACGACTGACTCGTTGCTGCTGTCCTCTTCGCGTCCCCGTGCTGCCTCCCGGCTGGTGCCATCCGCACAACCACCGAGAGCTGTCCCCGCGCCCAACGCGCTGCCATAAAGAATCACATGCCGGCGGGTGAGCACCTTCCTAGTCGCCCTCGTGCGAGCCCGGCGATCGATATCTTCCGAATGCATCCTGATACTCTTCCGCGACCTCAAGGGCCGATTTATGCACGTAGATTCGCGTGGTCTGAGGTGACGCGTGACCAAGAATGGTCTGGACCGTCGATTCCCGCACCCTCCGCCTGACAAGTTCCGTGGCCAATCCATGGCGGAAGGAGTGGGGCGTCACTTCACTTTCGATGCCAAGAGTCGTGCAGAGATCGGCCACGATGTGCTCAACGGTCCGGGGACTGATCGCGTTGCCCGGGACGCCGGTTCTGTCCCGGCCACTGAACGCCGGCAACGATCCCGAACCCCGAATCTCGTCGCCTCGCGCCCTCCAGTAAGCTATCAGGACCTCGCCGGTTTG
This sequence comes from Thermomicrobiales bacterium, assembly GCA_030447145.1. Classification (GTDB taxonomy): domain Bacteria; phylum Chloroflexota; class Chloroflexia; order Thermomicrobiales; family UBA6265; genus UBA6265. Next base: position 4,228 of record JAUJLY010000250.1, on the reverse strand, counting down.
TTCATCGAAGTGTACGGTCCGGCTCTTGCCACCTTTTGCCCGGTAGATGCTGGCGGTGCCGTCCTGCAAGTTGATATCCCGACGCCGGAGCGCGCAGAGCTCGGAGACGCGAACACCGGTCCGGAACATGAACAGGATCATCGCCCGTACCTTCAGACGCCGGAGCTCAAGGTGAGGTTTCTCCTCCCTTGGCCCGGTCAGGACATGCTCGACAATCCGATCCAGATCGGAGAGTATGACATCCGGTGGAGGAGGCGTAAATCGTGGCATCATCGCCGCTATCCGGACTCTGAGCCGGTCAGTGGACAGGGTAGGGTGATGATCGTATGCGGAGAGCCAGGAGCAGAACTTTCGCACGGCGGCCAGATTATTCTGCGCCGTTCGCATCTGCGAGACCTCTTCCGATGTCCGGATGTCCGGGGGAACGAGGATCGATGCGAAACCCGTTACATGATCGGCACTGATCGCCGTTACTGGAGACGTTTTCGGGTCAATCCCCTCGTGCGTCTCCATGTGCTCGACGAACTTGCGGATTCCCTGACGATAGGTTTTCTTGGAGCGAGGGGCCAAACGCAGATCGCCGAAAAAGACGTCGACGGCCGTTTCAATCGTGAGTGGTGATCGCGATGCAGAAGCATTGCTCATGAAGATATCCTGTCGCTTCCGTACAAGACTGTACGTACACAATTATACGCATACAGAAGTTCTTCTAAGCGACTAGGGCGAGATCATCCCGTGGATAGCTCCGGGTCAGCAGCGAGGCAGGCATGTCCGTATGCCCGGTCGTGCGCGCAAGTTCCTCATACAGCTGTCGGCGAAGTGAAGCCAGAAGGTCATGAGCTCCGGTACTTCGCGATCAGATCGGGCAGAGTTCTGCTGAGCTCCCCGTTGGACACTACCCGGCTGACACCCGCCGCTTTCGCCGCCCGGAACCCCTCGACATCAGTGTGAGAACCGAAGGCAATCACCGGCACACCGGCGGCCCCCAGTGGACTTAGCCCCGGCCAGTCCACCGACTGATTGAAATCAACCAGAACGAGGACCGGCATCTGCTGGTCAAGAGCGTCAATGGTTGTGGCTTCGTCCTTGGCAATGGTGAGGTTGTAGCCGAGTTGCTTCACCGCCGTGCGCACCCGCATGCCAAAAAAGAGATCTCCTGTGAGGACGACAATTGTGGCCCGTTCGTCCGGGTCAACAACTCGATTTGACGTTTGCGGTTCACTCGTCATGGCTTCCTCTTCCCTATCGCGGCGAATCTTGCGCTCAGCATACCGCGACAGATGTAAGGTCCTTCCAACCGATGGATTGTTCGAGCGGTGCTCGTGAACTTATTGACAATACTTCTCGTGCCCCAATGGAACTTTTTTGATACGCAGCGTCCACGCGATCACCTCCTTCTTGCTTAGCAGAAACCGCTCCGATGTCATAGAAGTTGTCTACCGGAGGACTGGCCTCTCATCATCCGTGGCACGTCATCATCACCTTGCTGCTTATCCTTGTCGCCGCAACCGCATATGCATTCACGGGGCTGCATGGCGTCGTCACTACTGAAATGACGCTCACCGAGGATTTCGAAGCGGTCACCGGCCTGGACAAGATTGAAAGCTCTGAAGTGCTGTCCGATACGGCAAACGCATCAGAAACATTTCTCGTGCGCTCCCTTGATGGCACGATCGTCGATGATCCCGCCTTCATGGAGAAAACAAATGAGGTGGTGAGCTCGGTGCGTGAACTGCAGGGCACGTGCGCAGGGAAGCCGCCGGCGGGCCCTCCGTCTCCACACGAGCTCTTGACGGCTACCACGGAACTCGGGCCCCAGGTCCTGAACTACTTTAAGCTCAACCAGTTCGGTGTTCCCGGAATCGAACAATTCGTAAACCAGGACCTCACTGTCCTGCTGGTGTCGGTAACGTTTGCGGAACGTGTCGCCGACGTGCCAATCGGCGAATACATTGATGTTGTTGAGCAGTACAACGCGGATCGCTCCCATGTAACGACCATCGACACAGTCTCGATCGACGAGGAACTCAGCGCCATAGCTGCCCAGAACCTGATCCAGCGCCAGATGATCGGGATTCCTGTCACCGTCGTGGTGCTCATTTTTTGTCTTCCGCGCCCTTGTTGCCCGAGGTCTCCCCAAGTTCTTGTGATCTTCGATCGGTATCGCGCTGGGAATCGTGACGCTGATCGGCCATTCTCAGGAGCTGCAGTTCTTCATCGAAAACATGGTGGCGATGCTGCGAGTCGCGATCGGCATTGACAATGCGTTCTTCATCACCGAACGCTACCGCAAACAACGTCAAATGGGGTACGACAAAAAGCAGTCGATCCAGATCGCCGGTGCCACCTCCGGTAAAGCCGTTCTTTTCTCCGGGTTGACCGTCATCCTTGCACTGATCCGCGTGATGCTTGTCCCTATCAACATCTTCTTTTCGCTGGGTCTTGGTGCGGTGATCGTCGTCTCGGTGGCCATGGCCCTCTCGCTCCTGCCGGCAATGCTCAGCTTGCTCGGGGATCGCATCAACTGGACCGACGGACTGCGCCAGTCTCAGCATCCGCCAATGAGGAAGACATCTATGCAGGGTTATGGGGAGGAGCAACCCGACGTGTGGTCGGCCGACCAGTAGTGTCGATGGTAATTGCTGTTGTGCTGTTGGTAGGCCTGGCCCTACCCGTACTCGGTTTTCGCACTGGATTCGCTGGCACTGCACAGATGCCTCCTGGTGAGACAACAGATGCCTACAGAGTGATCGAGCAGGACTTCAGAGCCGGCTGCTCGCGCCCGCAGGGATTGTGTTTCAGGGCGAACACAGCGAAGAGGTGGATGCGGCTCTGGAGGCACTCCGGGCAGGAGTGGAAGCGACCGGAGAGTTTGCGCCCTTTAGCCAACCAGTCCAATGGGATGGTGCGCAACAGCTTGCCATCATGGAGGGCACCTGAATCATCCGCCCTCGAGTGAGAAAGTTTACGAGCTGTTACGCCAGGTGCGTAGCGACATCATCCCGGCGACGATCGGGGATGTCGTTGGTTTCCATTCCTGGGTCACCGGTCAAAGCGCGTTCGAGATAGATATGCTCGAAAACCAGACCCCGCTGGTGTTTGCTTTCGTGCTGACACTGGCATTTCGCTCGCTCGTGGTGCCACTCCAGCTGCTCTCGGTGGGCGCCACCTGGGGCATCATGGCGATGGTCTTCCCGTAGGGAGTGCTACGGGGTTTCTTCGGCTTCCATGCCAGCCCGGTTATCGAATCCCGGGTTCCGATCCTTCTCTTCTGCATCCTGTTCGGTCTCAGCATGGACTACCACGTTTCCATCCTGAGCCGCATTCGCGAGCACGACAATATCACGCATGACAACAGGGAATCCGTTGCTGTCGGCGTCCACAGCACTGGCAAGATCATCACCGGTGCGGCACTCATCATGGTCGTCGTTTTCGACGCGTTTGCAACCGGATCCAGGCTCGCATTGCAGCAGCTCGGGTTTGGACTCGCTGTCGCTGTCCTGCTCGATGCCACGATCGTGCGCTCGGTGCTCGTGCCCTCCGTCATGACACTCCTCGCCGACAGGAACTGGTGGCTGCCGGGATGGCTTGGATGGCTGCCCGATCCCCGCATCGAGGGCGAACCGCAGGCTCCCACTGGAGCGCAACATTCGCCGGCGGCAGGCGGTTAGGCAGGCAATTTCGCCCAAGCGGTCCTGTTGATGGCAACGAATGCAGCCGGCGATTGCCTGCCTCGACCGCGCTACTCCTGACCTGACAGCAGATAGCAACGCCCGCGAGCGAGCTCGCGGGCGTTGTCCAGGATGAATGGGGGGCGGTGTAAGCGTCCATTACCGAACTGCCCGCCGCAAGACGCTGAAGGCAAAACTCCCGGTAATAGCGATCAGGGTCGCAGCCAGCGCGTACAGTCCTGCAGCGCCATCGTTGGCATCAGGACCCGAGCCAGTGGAGGGAAGTGAGGTCACCGGTCCGGGGTTTGCACTGTTGCCGGCTGGGGTCTCGTCCTCGGGGGCGTTGTCTTCCTCAGCCGGGGCGTCGTAGTTCTCTGCGTTACACGGAACGCCATCCCCGTCCCGGTCAAGGCCGTCGACATTGCGACCATCACTGCCACCGTCGTGTGCGAAGTACCCCTCCGCGGCATTGCACTCGGGGAAATCATCGCAGTCCATGTCCACGCCGTCGTTGCCAAGGTCAGGACCGTTGCTTGCCCCGTCATCATCCGCGTTAT
>JAUJLY010000249.1 GCA_030447145.1 Thermomicrobiales bacterium | reverse complement strand
GGGTTACGAGATTTTGCAGTACGGCGATCTTATCGGAGACCTTGGCGCCACCGATGATCGCCGCGAAGGGACGTTCTGGATCAGTGAGCAGCTTGCCGAGCGTATTGAACTCCTGCTGCATCAGCAGTCCAAGATAGGCAGGAAGGAGATGGGCGACGCCTTCGGTCGAGGCGTGCGCACGGTGTGCCGCTCCGAATGCGTCATTGATGTAAACGTCCGCAAGTGCGGCGAGCTCGGCTGCAAACCCCGGGTCGTTCTTCTCTTCCCGCGGATCGAAGCGCAGATTCTCGAGCAGGACGACATCCCCTTCCTGCATCGACGAAATGGCATGGGCTACTTCGGTGCCCGTGATGGTGAGAATCGCGATCACTTCCTGGTCAAGAAGTGTGGACAGGTGTTCAGCGACGGGTGCGAGTCGGAGATCTTCGACCACCTTACCCTTCGGCCGCCCAAGATGGCTGCAGAGTACGACACGGGCCCCCTGGTCGCGTAGCCACTCGATGGTCGGAAGGGCGGAACGGATACGGGTATCGTCACTGATTGACGCACCCTCGAGTGGCACATTGAGGTCAACCCGGCAGAGCACGCGCTTGCCACGCACATCCGCTGACGTCATTGATCGCTTCGTCACAATAGATCCGCCTTCCGAAGATCCCACGCGCTCAGGACAGTTTTGCGTAATGAGCACACGGACACCCGGCTCGCATGGCGGCGGGCAGGCCGCCCGTACATCCGAGTCGTGCCCTGCCGCCTTTGCCAATGCTTCTTTAAAAATATATTCGTTGGAGTACCAAGGGGCGCCTAGGTGTCGAATCCCTGCTCGCAGATGAGGGCAGCAAGATCCGCTACACGGCACGAATATCCCCACTCGTTGTCATACCAGGAAACAACCTTAATCATGTTGTCGCCTTGAACCATCGTTGAAAGTGCATCAACGATGGAGGAGCGGGAGTCACCCTTGTAGTCTGTCGAAACAAGTGGTTCCTCGGAGTAGCCGAGAATGCCGACCATCTCGTCACTTTGGGACGCGGACCTGAATGCCTCGTTCACACTATCGACAGTCGTCGGCCTTGTGGTGTTTGCAACGAAATCGACGATCGAGACCGTCGGTGTCGGGACACGCAGCGCAAAGCCGTCGAGCTTACCTTCCAGCTCCGGAAGGACCAGCGAGAGCGCGCGAGCTGCCCCGGTAGAGGTGGGGACGATATTCTGGACGGCGCCACGAGCGCGGCGGAGATCCTTGTGGGGTCCATCCTGCAATACTTGATCGGCAGTATAGGAGTGCACCGTCGTCATCATGCCATGCTCGATGCCGAAGGTATCGCTGATCACCTTGGCGACGGGGGCCAGGCAGTTTGTTGTGCACGATGCGTTGGAAATGATGTTGTGCGTCTTTGGGTCGTACCTGTCCTCGTTCACGCCGAGGACCACCGTAATGGCATCGTCTACCCCGGCTGAGGAATCAGCCGTGGTGGTCAGCGGGGCGGAGATGACTACTTTCTTCGCGCCAGCCTCGTCGATGTGTGCACGGGCTGCTTCGGGCTTGGTGAAACGGCCGGTCGACTCAATGACGAGGTGAACCCCGAGGTCCTCCCATGGCAGCTTTCCAGGTTCCTTCTCTTCGAAAACCCTGAGCAGTTTGCCGTCGACGGTGATGCCCTCTTCGCTCGAGGAGATGTCGGCATCGAACGATCCGTAGTTCGAATCGTATTTCAGCAGGTGAGCCAGGGTGTCGTTGCTCGTGAGATCATTCACCGCGACGATCTCGAAGAGGTCTCCGAAGCCGCCTTCGGTCACGGCCTTGAATACCTGACGGCCGATGCGGCCGAATCCGTTGATACCGATCTTGTAAACCACTGGTGCCTCCTGGCCTTCTGTTCTTCTGGATGATTGCGTCGTCACTATCGCGTAATGATGTGATGCCACGCAGTTTACAGCGAACGGCGTGCCACGCGTGCCGGCGTTCCCAGGGAGGGTCAGGTGGCTGAGGACGTTGTCGCGACCTCAAGGGGAGTGGTTTCATCCTTACGCTCGCGAGCGAGGCCGATCAGTACCTCGGCAAGCTTCACCGGATCGTGCCGTAAGGGGTTACGGTCGTTGACGACATCTCCCGCGACAATCTTGACGCCATCCGCAACGAATGCCTTGCCGTCGTAATGAACGGCCGAAACCTGCCACTCTGGCCGGATTGCGGAGTCGGAGGCCGCGTTGCTGTTCACGATCGCAAAGTCCAGCTTGCGGTCGCCCAGATACTCGACCACCTCGGCGATATGGTCCTCGTATCCGAAGTCGTCAGTCTCGCCATGTTGGGTGGCGACGTTGCACACGTACGCCGTGGTGCCGCGAGACCACAGGATCGCCTCCCGGATGCCGCCCACGAGCAGATTTGGGAGCACGCTGGTGTAGAGACTGCCTGGACCGAGGACGATCAGGTCCGCATTCAGGATCGCCGCAAGGGCTGGCCGATAGGCGTCCGGTGCATCAGGATCAAGATAAATTCTACTGATCGCAGGATTGTCATGGGCGATCGCAGATTCGCCCCGTACGCGGGAGCCGTCGACCAGATCGGCACATAAGGTGATGTTTTCGAGGGTCGAGGGCAAGACGCGGCCACGGACGTTCAGCACCTTGGCAGACTCGATCACTCCCTGTTCAAAACTTCCCGTCACCTGGGTGAGGGCAGTGATGAAGAGGTTGCCGAACGCATGCCCGGAGAGCTCGGAGCCTTCCTTGTCGAACCGATAGTGGAAGAGCCGCCCCATCAACGACTCGTTATCGGCCAGGGCCACCAGGCAGTTCCGTATATCGCCAGGCGCGGGCATGTTGAAAACGTTGCGGATGCGGCCGGTGCTGCCACCATCATCCGCCACGGTGACAATTGCCGTGAGGTTCACGTTCTGGAGCTTGAGACCTCGGAGGAGCGCACTCAGTCCCGTGCCACCGCCAAGCGCGACCACGTTGAATTCTGCCTTGGTGGGGCCGAAGCGATGGTCATTGACGATCTCTGAGAACGCTCGGCCGGAAGTGTCACCGGCGAGAAGTGGTGCGATAAGGGATCGGCTGAGCCGCCAGATAGTGAACCCAAGGAAGGCGAGACCGGTCACAATAATGATGAATTCGCGCCAGGGATGGGGGATGGGCTGGAGAGTCAGCCACTCGACGTAGGGCTGGATCGTGTAGGGGAAGTCGTAGTTCTCATAAATCCAGGCGAGAGCCATGGCAAGGCCGAGGCTGGTGACGATGGTGGCCAGCATGAACAGGGCGATCCAGCGCTTGATCATCATGCCGGGCCGAAGCCACATCCGCAGCGTGCGTGAGTTCATGGACAGTCCAGGATGACGTCGGGTGAGACGGCTGGTTCAGACACACAAGGCTCCACAGTCGTCGCGCGGGTGACGACCGCGCCGGTGCGCCGGTGCATCGCGGGTTTCTCAAGTATAGCATCGGCGGTGGATCCGCTCGTGCGGGCTCGTGCGGGTGTGACGTGAACCAAGCCCAGAATTCCCAATCACAGGCTATTGACTTCCTTAAAGAAGATCGGGTACACTACACGTTCGCCCGAAGGGTGCTGCCGTTGCATTCTTCGGCAGTGGCGGGCGAAAGCGTAGAGTGTTGGACTGGGCGACGCGTGCGGCTGAGCATACCACACAGAAAAACCTGGGTAACCGGGAGGGGCAGCGTATGTCCTCCCGTTTCGGCGTGCGCAGGAGTTTGCGCATGGCAGGCGCGATCTTGATCCCATTGTCCGGCAGTCGGCGGCGAGTTCCTGATTCTTTCCCCCCGTTATACATCACGCGCATGGTCGGCTTTTTTTAATGACGAGATATATTGCGCTGACAAGAGGCGGATTTCATCGGTGACTGCCGGTGTGGTTCGCAACGCTAGAGGAGCGGTGAATGGCTGTTGATCGTGATGTAAGAACCACCGCGGTTGTCCCCGATATTGGTCCCAGGCAGGTGTTGTCCAATGTGGGCGTCAACCGAAGGTCATATTCGAGCATTCCCACAGTTCTGGAGATGCCCAATCTCGTTCAGATTCAGGTTGAATCCTTCAACTGGTTTGTTGAGGAGGGGCTGCGCGAGCTGCTCGACGAGATATCACCAATCACCGATCACCACCGGAAGATGGAGCTTTACATCTCCGAGCCGCGCTTCGATCCGCCGTGGTCGCGCATGCCGAAGGGCGAAGAGCAGGAGCGTGCCAAGACGGATCCGCGGGTAGCCGAAGTCTTTTGCCGCGAGCGAGACATCACCTATGCGGCCCCGCTTCGCGTCTCCGCCAAGCTGGTGATGAAGGAGACGGGAGAGATCAAGGAAACTGGCCCGGACGGCATTTTCCTTGGCGATTTCCCGGTGATGACCTCCGACGGTACGTTCATTATCAATGGCGCCGAGCGTGTGGTAGTCTCGCAGCTCGTCCGCTCGCCGGGCGTTTACTTCGAGCGCACGCAAGATCCCGCGACCGGCAAGTACCTTTCCACGGCGAAGCTGATCCCGAATCGCGGTGCCTGGCTTGAGTTTGAAACCTCCAACCGGGATGTCATCTCGGTCAAGGTTGATCGCAAGCGCAAGATGCCGGTGACGATTCTCCTTCGGGCCATCGGTATCGAAAACGACGAGGATCTCCTGGCGGCATTCGAGGACGTCGATACCAAGGAAGACCATCGATACATCGCCACGACGATGGAGAAAGAAAACACCAAGACCCGGGACGATGCACTGGTCGAGCTCTACCGGCGGTTGCGTCCTGGTGATCCGCCGACGAAGGACAATGCCTCCGCGATGCTGGAGAACCTGTTCTTCAACGAGCGCCGGTATGACCTCGCACGGGTAGGCCGGTACAAGCTCAATGGCCGCCTTCACAGGGACAACGAGGCCGCACGGACCGATGAGCGCGTGCTCCGGAATGAGGACCTCGTCGCGATCACTCGTGAGATGATCCGCCTGAATAATGGCCTGAGCCATCCGGACGACATTGACCACCTCGGCAATCGTCGGATCCGCTCAGTCGGTGAGCTTATCCAGATGCACGTGCGCACCGGATTCCAACGCCTGGAGCGTGGTATCCGGGAGCGCATGACGCTGCAGGATCCCGAGACGGTCACGCCGCAAATGCTGATCCGCACGACGCGCCCTGTGATGGCTGCAGTTCGCGAGTTCTGTGGGGGCTCGCAGCTCTCTCAGTTCATGGACCAGCGGAATCCACTCGCCGAGCTGACGCACAAGCGGCCTCTTTCGGCACTTGCTCACGGTGGACTGCG
>JAUJLY010000248.1 GCA_030447145.1 Thermomicrobiales bacterium | reverse complement strand
GTCTCCAATGTGGTGGCGGTGTCGGTGGTGTGGTTCTGGATCTATCAGCCGCAGTATGGCGTTCTGAACTCGATGCTGGCCCAAGTCGGCATAGACGGCCCGGCGTGGCTGTCGAGTGCTACTTGGGCCATGCCCTCCGTCATTCTGGTCAGCGTCTGGCAGGGCATCGGCTACCCGATGATCATCCTCCTGGCAGGGTTGCAGGGAGTTCCCCACGAGCTGTACGAAGCAGCCAAGATCGACGGCGCCTCCCATTGGAACCAGTTCTGGAAGATCACTATCCCGCTCCTGACGCCGACGCTGTTTTTCCTGCTGATCACCCAGTTCATCTCCTCGTTCCAAGTTTTCGGGATCATCTACGTCATGACCCAGGGCGGCCCGGCGAACGAGACGAGCGTCTACATCTATTACCTCTACCAGACGGCGTTCGCCTTCGGCAAGATGGGGTACGCCTCAGCGATGGCATGGGTCCTCTTCGCAATCATTGCAGTGGTCACCTTCATCCAATGGAAGCTGCAGAAGCGATGGGTCTTTTACGGATAGGAAGCACGATAGAGATATTGGCGTCGGACAGAAGTAGAGAGGCCAAGGCGCGCGATGGCGGTGACTGAAACGACTGAGACGAAGGTGCTGGGACCGGCGGACGTGACCGAGCACCGATCACCCATCGTACGCCGGCTGAAGACGATTATTTTCACGAGCGCCGCGTATGTGGTGATGTCAGCCTTGGCGGTGGTGTTTGCCCTGCCCTTGGTCTGGATGATTGGGACGTCCCTCAAGCGCGAGTCGGAAGTCCTCTCGATTCCGCCGACCTTTTTTCCGTCCCAGCCACAATGGGAGAACTACGTCACCACCTTCAATACAATCAAGACCTTCATGTGGAACAGCTCCTACCTCGCCGTGCTCAATGTGGTCGGGCTGCTGCTGGTGTCGTCGATGGCCGCCTACGGCTTTGGACGCCTCAACTTCGCTGGGCGAGATCTGGCCTTCGCACTCCTGCTCTCCACAGCGATGATCCCGAGCATCATCTACCTCATCCCGCAGTATATCCTCTATCGGCAATTTGGCTGGATCGACACGCACTACCCGCTCTGGATCCCGAGGGTCCTGACGCCGGTCATTGGCACGTTCCTACTGCGGCAGTTCTTCAAAACATTACCGCAGGATCTGGAGGACGCGGCGAGGCTCGACGGAGCGGGAACCTTCCGCATCTACTGGAGTATCATGCTGCCCCAGATCAAGCCGGGATTGGCGGCCGTGGGCGTCTTCACGTTCCTGGATTCGTGGAACGACCTGTTCGGTCCCCTGATCTTCATCAACTCGGTCGAGTTGCAGACACTGCCCGTGGCGCTCGCATTGTACCAAGGCGAGTTTTTTACCCAGACCACCCTGCTGATGGCCGGGGCGACGATCACCGTCTTACCGGTAATCCTGCTGTTCATTAGCTCCCAGAAGTACTTCATCCGCGGCATCACCATGACGGGCCTCAAGGGGTAGGGGGAAGACGCGAGAACGCCTGAGTGGCGACGCAGGCCTGGGCGGGCGAAGAAAGAAGGAGAAAGAAATGACCGAACGTCTCATTGCTATGCAAGTCGGCGCTGTGTCGTTCGTGGATGAAGGCGTGGCACCGGTCCTCGACATCTTCCAAGAGCGCGGTGGCGTCAACGCCCTCTTCCTCGCGACCCCGACCTGGACCCGTGGCACCGGGGGCCGGCAGCTGCCGGGTCATCCCCTACCGGACCACGGCGCGCAAGAGTACGACCTCGATTGGGTCGGCGGCAACTATGCGACGGTCCACCCGGAATACTATGGAGGCACGATGCTGGGTCCGGCCGGCCGCGCCCCCGAGCACCCGGGCTGGGACATCTTCGCCGAGGTCTTGCCCGAGGCGAAGGCGCGTGGCATGCAGAGCTTCGCCTGGATCGAGGAGAGCAGCTACGCACCAGAGTTGCGGCGGTATCCGAACTTTCCGAAGTGCCTTGAAGTGGACGCCTGGGGGCGTCCAGCGCCGCGGTTCTGCTTCAACACCCCCGACTACCGCACCTGGCACCTGAGCATCGTCGAGGATTATGCCAAGAGCTATGACCTCGACGGATTGGCCTGGTGCTCCGAACGGCCGGGCCCGCTCAACATGCTGATGCAGGGGCCGGTGCTGCCGGGCGCGATCACCTGCTTCTGCCCGTACTGTCAGGCCACTGCCCGGGACCGCGGCATCGACGTGCGCCGAGCGCAGGAGGGCTACCGCAAAGCGCTCGACTGGAATGCCCAAGTGGCGTCCGGCGACCGCCCGCGGGACGGGGCCTTCGTCACCTTCTGGCGTCTCCTGCTCCAGTACCCCGAACTGCTCGCCTGGCAAACACTCTGGACCGAGAGCCAGCATCAACTCTATCGCGACATCTACGGAGTAGCGAAGGCCTGCAAGACGGAGCTCCAGGTCGGCTGGCACGTCTACCACAACATCTCCTTCAGCCCCTTCTACCGGGCCGACCAAGACTACGAGGAGATGAGCCGCTTCTCGGATTTCATCAAGGTCGTCACCTACAATAACTGCGCCGGCCCTCGCTTCTATACCTGGGTCGAGAACATCTGCCACAGCCTCTTTGCTGACGCTACCCCGACCGAGGCCTACCCATTCCTGCTCAAGCTGCTACAGCTCGAGGAAGTGCCGTACGAGAAGCTGCCATCGACCGGCTTCTCGGCCGACTACGTCCGGCGGGAGACAGAGCGCGCGGTTGCGGGGGTCGACGGGCGGTGCCACATCTATCCTGGCATCGATCTCGACATCCCGACACGTCCCAGGGCGTCTGTACGCCGTGACAAGCCAGTGGATGCGCTGGGCACCACGGGCATCGGTGGTGGCGGAATCCCGGACGACGCAGAGCTGACCCAATGCACACGTGAAGGCGTGAAAGCTGCCATTCTGGCCGCTTTCACCGGTGGGGCACAAGGCGTGGTGCTTAGTCGCAAGTACTCCGAAATGCGTCTGGACATTCTCGCCGGCGCGGGCGACGCCGTCAGGGAGTTATCGTAAGAGTGTGCTCCGCTTCAATCGCCAAGAGACCGCAGAGAGACCATAGAAGAGGTTCCAGTAATAGCAGCTTGTCAAGCCGTCGTGATGCCCCACCGCTAGTGCATGGTATCGTTACCACAATGACACTCATGGCCAAGCAATGGTTAGACATCATAAATTGACGACACTCGGCTGGACGCCACTCCTTTTTACCTAGAAGCTAATGCTGATCGGGGCATAGGCGCGGCATTCTCGAGCGGCAGACAGTGCTCTATGGCAACACGAAAAGGAGGAAAGACTATGGTCACCGCTTCACAGGATCTAACGACAAACAAGAACGCTCGTAGTGGAATCATAGACTGCGACGTGCATCCGTCGCCCGTTCATATTGACGAAATCCGGTCGTATCTTCCGATGCCCTGGCGTGATCGGTATAGAGGCGGCGGGCGCGGGTTTTTCGGTAATCCCGTCCATGGATCCCGACTGGACAGCAATCCACCAAACGGAGGGCCTGCTGGATCGGACCCCGATTTCACACGGAAACAACTCATCGACGAGTTCGGCACGGCCTATGCCGTGCTACTGCCGAGGGCCTTCTGCAACGTTCAACCGGATCCAGACCTAGGCACGGCAGTGGCAGCAGCGTTCAATGACTGGCTCGCGGATACGTGGCTTTCCAAGCACAACGCCGATGGTGTGTTCAAGGGCTCCATCACGATTAATGTCCACGATCCCATCGCCGCGGCCAAGGAAATCGATCGATGGGCAGGCCATCCCCACTTCGTACAAGTGATGACGGATTCCGGTGCACGGGCTCCATTTGGACAGCGTCAATATTACCCAATATACGAAGCCTGTGAGCGCAACAGTCTGCGCTTCGCGGTGCATCCCGGCACTGACGGCATGGGCATCAATGTCCAGCCGTCACCTGGATATCCAACTCACTATATTGAGTGGCACACTTGCCTGTCGCTTTCATTCCAGGCCCATTTGGTAAGTATTTTGACCGAGGGCGTCTTTGAGAGATTTCCGGGGCTAGGGATAACGCTTACCGAGGGCGGCGTTTCGTGGCTTCCGGCACTTATGTGGCGGCTCGACGCCGAGTGGAAAGCGCTACGGTCGGAGGTACCTTGGCTGACCAAGGCACCATCGGCATACCTGAAGGATCATGTGCGCCTCTCGAGCCAACCACTCGAGGATCCCGACAACTCGAAGCATCTTTTGCAAATGCTTGACATGATGGACGCGGAACATATCCTGATGTTTGCCAGCGACTATCCTCACTGGGATTTTGACTCACCAACCCACGCGTTCCCCAGGTTGCCCGAACAACTTCACAAACGTATTTTTAGTGAGACTGCGCGCGAATGGTATGGGCTTCCTGCTGACACGGTCTGAATATTGAGAATCGCTAGCCAGAATTACTGATCGGTGGGTTGGTGGCATAACTGCATGTCAAGGGTGTAGCAGATGGGGAAACATGTTGTTGGTAGAGTGAGTGCCATTCCACCGGGTGACCGACGCATCTTCGAGGCAGAGGGCCGTTCGATAGGCATATTCAACGTAGGTGGGGAATTCTTCGCGATACGAAATAGCTGTCCCCATCAGGCCGCGCCGCTGTGCCTTGGATCAATCAAAGGCATGACGATGCCCAGCAAGCCCGGGGAATACATCTGGGCACGAGAGGGAGAAATCCTTCGCTGCCCATGGCACGGATGGGAGTTCGACATCAAAACCGGCCGTTCGATCTTCAACCCCCACAGGACGCGGGTGAAGGCATACGATGTGACGGTTGAGGATCACGTCGACGGTATCGAGGATGACGAGTCCGTCGAAACGTATGACGTATCAGTCGAAGACGGATGGATCGTTCTGCACGTCTAACGTGGTGGACCGCATAGTGGTGAACGGTTTCTTCGGGAAATCGAGACACGCTCCATCATCTCTCCGTTCCCAAAGAGACCTCGAGGCGGTACTTGCACGGTGCTGGACACTGGTTTGAGCGGGAATATATCTGTCGCGATTACCACAAATCCTTTGAGGAGTCGAATACGGGTGGCGTCGAAGTGACGGTACTTTCTGTGGCGGTGTTGCGCATAAACATCACGTATGCGGCTACTCCGGGAACGATGCACTTCCTCAATAAGAATATCCGCGCCCGCTCATCCGATGGTGGGGCTGAACTCGCTGTTGTGTTTACTGCAATCGCTGGTAGGCGGGAAGCGTGAGGAAGGTGAGGAACTCGTCGTTGAGCACGAGGC
>JAUJLY010000247.1 GCA_030447145.1 Thermomicrobiales bacterium | reverse complement strand
GATACTTTTCCTGGATGAAACGACCTTTGCCGGGACGCTGATCGCTGGAACGCTCGATCCTGATTGCCATGTTGGATTTGGGACACAGCGAACGCGACCTTTGTTGCGGGCTCTTGTCAATTGGATAACACAGCCCCAGCGTGCCGCAGCATCTGTAGTTTGACTACCTCAGCGGAGACATCTATGCAGTCCGTGACAAGACGCCAGGTTCTATTGGGCCTGGCGGGCGGGGCCTTCGTCCTGCCCATCGCGAGGACCGATGCCCGTGATGCCCAGCAATCGGTTGAGTTGCTGCAATATGTTGGGAGCGACTCCGGTGTCCCGAACCCGTTTCAGGTTTCGCCGGCCGGCCCCGGCGGACCGATCCTCGTCAGTCTCATTTTTGACACGCTGACCTGGAAAGATGACAAGGGGATTATCCCGTGGTTGGCGTCCGAGTGGTCAATCAGCAGCGACGGGCTGACCTATGCTTTCCGGATCGTATCGGGTGCTACTTGGCAGGATGGCAAAACCTTGACAGCTGATGATGTCGCTTTCTCGTTTGCCTACTACGCCTGCCACTCCTATGTCTGGATGCGGTCGGATGTGATCGAATCGGCAACGGCGGAAGGCGACACCGTCCGGATCACCTTGACTCGCCCCTACGCGGCATTCATCGAAGACGTCACTGGAATCGTGCCCATTATTCCCAAACATGTCTGGGAATCTGTCGATGACCCGGTCCTGTACGCCGGCTTCGACCGCTCCATGGGCAGTGGACCCTACGTGCTTGCCGAGTACAACGATACTGCGGGCGCGTATCGCTTAACGGCGAACGACGCATACTGGAACGGCACACTGAAGATCGCCGAACTCCGTCAACTTGTGATCCCGCCAGAGGCGTTGATCCAATCCGTACGGGAGGGAGGAGTAGATCTGGCGTCAAGTCCCGATGCCTC
This sequence comes from Thermomicrobiales bacterium, assembly GCA_030447145.1. Lineage (GTDB taxonomy): Bacteria > Chloroflexota > Chloroflexia > Thermomicrobiales > UBA6265 > UBA6265. The sequence continues at coordinate 4,348 of JAUJLY010000247.1, read as the reverse complement.
GATCCGAGACCTCCTCGAGGATGACAGGGATCTGGCGGTTTATGAATCTGCCCCACTGTCGATCGTTCGCCTCGCCGTAAACACCACGCACTCACCACTGGATCGCGTGGAGGTGCGTCAGGCAATCGCTTTTGCCCTCGATCGCAAGCTCATCGCCGAGACGATTACGCGTGGTCCTGCCATCGTTGGCAGTGCCGGTGTTGTGCCACCCGAAACGCCTTGGTTCAATCCAGACCTCACGCAGTACGCCTACGATTCGGAACGCGCCCGTGATCTCCTCGGCGGCGAGCGGCTTTCGATGAATCTGGTGGTCGATGCAAGGGCCCGCGAGCCGGACTTGATGGTCCCGATGCTTGAGGCGGTTGGTATCACCTTGAATGTCCAACGTGTAGATTCAGCCACTCGGGTCCAACTCTTGCGCGACGGTGACTTTCAGCTCGGCCTCCTGACCCATATTGGCGTCGGCGGTGACCCGGACTACCTTCGTCGCTGGTATAGCGGTGAAGAGACAAATGCCTTCGCTCAGGGATCGCTCTTTAGTAGCGAAGAGTACACACGCCTCGCGAAGAAACAAGCGGCATCGCTGGACATGCGCGAGCGAAAGAACCTTGTCTTCCGGATGCAGGAGATTCTGGCCGAGGAACTTCCCACGATCGTCCTCTATCATCGACGCTTTTACTGGATCTATGATCCCATCCGGTTCACTCCCATGAAAACCTGGGGAGGCCTCATGAACGGCATTCCATTTCCACACAACAAGCTCGCGTTCCTCGCGCGCTGATCCAGTTCCATGTACCATCGCATCTTCCAACTCGTCGGCCGATACTTGGTGCTCGTGCTCGGTGTCGTGCTGATCAACTTCTTCCTGCCTCGAATGCTCCCTGGTGATCCACTCGACTTCAGTACCGGCGATGGTCTGGATACTGCTGTCCCGATCACCGCATCAGCCCGCACCCAGCTGGCGGCCTACTATCACCTCGACGATCCCACCTTGACCCAGCTACGTTCCTATCTGGTTGATCTTTTCGTTGGTGACTTGGGGCTCTCGATCTCCCGATCGGTGCCTGTGGCGGATCTCATCCTTGCCCGGCTTCCCTGGACGTTGGCGCTGCTGCTCGTCTCGCTGGTGTTCTCTGCGGGCATGGGGACAGTGGTCGGGATGGTAGCGGGGTGGACGCCTGGCAAGCGACGCGATCGCTTGCTGGTCTCAATATCTGGGATGCTCGCCGCCATTCCAGAATTCCTGATCGCGATGAGTTTGCTGCTTGCAGGCGCAGTTGGGCTCAAATGGTTTCCGCTGTACGGCGGCGAAACGGTGTTCACCGATACAGGGCGGGGGGCTTCTTACAGCATTCGACAAGCTTTGGATATCGCCTGGCACCTAATCTTGCCCGCCGCGACGTTGGCGCTGGCAGGAGTCTCGGCCTTCATTCTGGTGACGCGAGACGCGACTGCCGGTCTCCAGAACGAACCGTGGCTTATCGCCGCACGCGCGAAGGGGCTTAGTGAACGCCAGATTGCTCTCCGTCATGCCCTTCCGAACGTGGCTCCTCACCTGATCACCTTCTTCGGTCTGAGACTCGGTGGTGTGCTCAGCGGAGCGATCGTGGTAGAGCGCGTGTTCAGCGTCCCGGGACTCGGTCTCCTCGGTTTCCAGGCAATTGGAGCACGAGATTATCCCGTGCTTCAGGCGCTCTTCCTGCTTTCTGGCCTCGGCGTTCTGCTCGCTGCATTCCTGGTCGAGCTAACCTATCTGTGCATTGGTTCGGCCGGTAGGTCGCGCCGTTGACGCGGCGACCGCTCTTGTTTTGGGTAGGGTCTGTCCTCCTTGCCATTTTCGCTGGCATCGCGGTCCTCGCCCCGGTGCTTGCTCTCCATGATCCCCGGCAACCACTGGCGTTGCCGCTGTCCACACCCAGCCGCCATCACCTCCTTGGAACCAACGACCTGGGCCAGGACAACCTCAGCCGACTGATTTACGGTACACGGTCATCGCTGATCGTAGCGGTATCGGTGACGGTTCTCTCCACCGCACTGAGTTGGATTGCAGGATTGGCTGCCGGGTTCGTTCACCGTCTTGAGAGTTTACTGATTGGCCTGGTGGATCTGTTGCTCGCATTGCCCGATCTGCCGCTTATTCTGCTGGTACTGACCTTGATCGGCGCGACCCAGGCCAATGTGATCCTTGTCCTTGGCCTGCTCTCCTGGCCAGCGTTCGCTCGCGTAGTGAGGGCGATCGTCATCGGCGCCCGTGTGTCACCCTACGTCGAGGCCAGCCGAGCCCTGGGCGGAACGAGTGCCCACATCATCGTGCACCATCTCCTGCCCGCAACACTCGATGCTGTGCCGACCAAACTGGTGCTAACGGTGCGGTACGCTGTGTTCGCTGAGGCCACCCTGGCGTTTCTTGGATTGAGTGGGGGCAACACGATCAGTTGGGGCGAGATGTTGAACCAAACCTTTCGTGATCCATTGCTCTTTTCACGCGATGTCTGGCCATGGCTGATCTTCCCACCTACAGTCGCCATCACCGCGCTGATCCTCGCTACCGTTTGGGTTGGCAGCGGACTTACCACTCATCGAACAACCGTCCGGAGCGGAAAATTTCTTCCTTAGGTCTTTGCAGAAGCCGTGCCGGAGAGGATTCGATCGGCGGTGGACCTGCGGCATCAATTAGACTTGGTGTAGGCTGCCAGCCGGTCCTCACGTTGGTGATTCTAGCGACGACAGTTGCTCCCTCTGCCCTGTCGCACACGACCCATATAGACAGGGTGTCGGGCTGAGCGTCCACGCGTCTCGCGAGAGACTGATCAGCACACCGCTCCCCGCGCTGAGCACGACGAGTCACACGTTGTCAATGTTCGCTGAGCACCACCTCATGTGAGAACCGGCTCACCTACCCCGGGAGTTTCAGGGCCAGGACATCGGCCTGTTCGATCACCGGTTGTCCCGTGAAGAGATCGGCCGCCTGGTGCATGAGCGCTGCCGCGAACTTCCCGGCGAGATGTGCCTGGCGTCCATGCTCATCCGGAAATGCATCGAAGATCGGGAAGGTCGAGGAGCCAATCTGAAGCGCGAACCAGGCGATCGTCTCTGGTTCATTGTTGACTAGCGGCACGGCGCTCCGGAGGAATGCCGCGGCGTCCTCTTCCTTGCCGGGTTCGGCATCCATCCGGACGAAAAGCGCAACGTTAATCATGTCATCCTTGCTTCCTATCGACCGCGGAGACACGGTCATGTCCATCCGATCAATTGTTGGGATCCCACCTCGCTTTGTATCGATTCTGCATGGATATGGATAGAGGTGCATTCGTGGTTACAATTCGGCTCCCGCTATACCTCCCGGGTGGGTGCGTCGTGTGCTTCGAAAGCGCGTGGCTGATCCTGGCGTCTTCTGGAGCGATTCTGACGGTGCTTTCTCGCGCAGCCGAGAGCCACCGATCCGCATTTCTCTTGGCGGTTATGATGTTCCTGGGGTGCTTCACTACAGACGAGCACAGAGGGACAAGGAAGGCAGGGATTCCGGCGGATGAGCTCACGTTCGCGTCGGCCGACACATCGACCAAACCTGTGCTGAGCACGAGCTCCGACGTGGTGCCGGTGATAACCACGCGCGGCGCTCCATGGATGCGGACGGTCGACGTTGGCGGCTGCCAGCGTGCCTCACTGCCGTGCCGGACATAGTCGCCCGTTCCGCTGCTGACTGTGATATCCATGCTGCCCTCCTTGGGCTTGCCCGCCTGTTGCTGCAGCACCAGCTCGTCGTCCCGGGTTCAGGCATCGTGTCTGACGTTATTAAAAAATCAGAAACTGAAACGCAAGATGTTGTGATAAAATATTTGAATCTGGAACGGGTCCATGGAGGCGTGCATATGAAAGCACCGCGAACGATTCGAGAGATACGGGAAGAGCGAGGGTTATCACCAGTGAGGTTAGCCGCAGACCTGGACGTGTCGCTGACCACTATCTACAACTGGGAGACTGGGAAGTCGGAGCCACGAGCCTCGATGTTGAGAGAGATTGCTGACGTGCTCGGGGTACAGATGGACGATATCCTCTTTCCTGCCGGCCAGATCCCAAAAGCAGCCGCCTGAATAGACCAGGCGGCCGCCGGAAGCCTGAAACCCGCAGCAACGGGTGAGGGCGCTTCAATTGTACGTAAGGTTCCCTCCGTTAGACACGGGCACCTTGGGTATCTTGGCATCTTCCCGTAACCCCAACGAAAAACGGATGTCTAAGCGGGAACCTTCCAAGGCGCTTTGGGCATCTTCCAACGTTAGGTTCTTGCCAATGAGCGACCGATCCAAAGCCAGGCGAAGAGGTCATGGGGAAGGTAGCATCTATCAGC
>JAUJLY010000246.1 GCA_030447145.1 Thermomicrobiales bacterium | reverse complement strand
ACGTGGTAGAGACCCAAGGTTGGGGTATAGTGGCCGTCCGTTGCCTGGTGGCCATGGTCGTCCGCATTGCACCCAAGCCCATATCCAATGTTGTAGTCCCACTTAAGCCAATCAATGCCATAGTCACGGACTACCCGGACCATGTCCGAAATCATCCATCGTTGCACGTCAGGGTTGCCGAGACAGAGATGTACTCCCTCGGTGGCTTCGGGACCGGGACGAGAGATGGGCACTCCATCGCGCGTTGCCACCCAATCGGGATGCGCTCGTACCAGTTCTCCGTTGTCGTCCGCACGCTCGGGCTCCACCCACAAGCCGAACTTCATGCCAAGGCCGCGTACACGTTCGCCGAAGGCATGGAGTCCCTCGGGGAATTTCGCCTGGTCTTCCACCCAATCGCCCCAGCCGGCGAAATAGGACTCCGGCCGCCGGCCCCGGAACCACCCATCGTCAATCACGAAGACTTCGCAGCCGAGATCGGCAGCCTCGCACGCCTCCTTGAACAGGCGCTCCCCGTCGATATCGCCATAGTAGGCATACCAGTGGTTGTACTGGACCCACGGCCAGTTCTCGGGGACGTTGGGCATCCAATGCTTCACGGCCCAATCACGCCAGTTGTTCGCGCCATCGTCCAAACTCCTGGCGAAGCCGCAAAGCACCATCCCAGGCAACGTGACGCGCTCGCCGGGCTGGAAAAGATGGCCGAAATCGGATAGTCCCATGACGAGCGAATGCTCCCCGTCACGTTCCTCTACGCTGAGTCCCCAGCGCCCCGACCAGACAAGTGATGCCAGCAGCCCCCCGTCCTGATCCATCAGGGTGAACCAGGGCAGGTGCTCCCCGGATGATCGTCCATCATCGGCAGCGCCGAACGATTTCCTTCTGTCGAGTTCATCAAGGTCATATGTCTGCAACTGATACCCGCGGGGGGGCATCGCCTCATCCCAGCGGCCCCCCGCGAGCACCCCAAACTGCGACTCATCGCCACCAGCCAGGAGCAGTCGCAGAGATGAGAGATCACCGAGATAAATAGGGCGATCAGTCTCGTTGAGGAGCTCGATCTCCGATACGACGAGTGACGACGCGTCGTACACCGTCCACAGGAGTGACACCGTTATCCCCAGCGGAACCAGGGTGCCTCGCATCTGCAGCGCGTTCCCGTCAATGCTGGCCACGACATCGCGCAATGCGATATCCGAGGCGGTGTCGCCGGTGGTCGAGAACATGGCCGCAGGCGAACTTACCCATTCTCGTCCCGCCGTTCGCAAGGACGTCAACCGGACTTCGCCGGTGGACGAGCGGCGCCAGACGAGGACCAGCGAGCCGGTTTCGATGGTCCATGTCGTCTCGCGCGAATCCCTGTTGACATCCTCACGCACGGGGGATGTCGGAGCAACTCGCTGCACAGTGGTTCCCTTCTGTAGGCGGTCTCATCGTTCCTCGAGAATGGTCAGGAACGGTCGTTTGCCAGGCGAATAGTCAGTACACGCGCCTGATACGGGGCGAATGTGATGGAGAACGAGGCAAGTCGATCGGCGGTCCAGGCATACGCTGAGGCGTCCTCAAGGGCGACGTCATTCCACATGTCGTACACCTGGTAAGGTCCCACGCCAGGATGCGCCAAGGACACATCCACGGTTGCGGTCGTGTTGATCTCCGCTTTGGACAGGTTGACAAGCACCAACGACATCCGGTCCTCGTGTACCCGCGCAACCGTGAAGACACGATCATCGCCCGCGCGAACGCAGTCGTAATCGGATCTGCCAACCTTGATCTCGGGGAGGTCCCTCCGAAGCCGGTTCATCCGGCGGATATCTTCCTCGAGCTCCGCCTCGCCTCCCACGAACGTCATATAGACGCCGCCGATCAGCGACCAGGTGGCAAGGAGTGCCCGTGTTGCCAGCAATCCGTACTGCTCGCGTCGCCATTTGAACCCGGGAAGAGGCCACCAGAAGGTGTCATGCGAGTCGATATGGCGCGCCGTCATTGCCCCGTCGGGCAGTACGGCTTCCTTGTCGCGAAACCATGCGGCCAGATCGCGTGCATGACGGATCCCGAGCGAATTCTTGCTGAGGGCGTATTCCGGTCGGAGGACGCCGTGAATCAGCCAGTGTTCATCGTAGTTATAGGTAATATCCATCGTCTGGCGAAACAGCGTGCCAGAAGGTTCGGTATAGAGCATCGCATCTGGCTTGAGCGACTTCAGGTGCGAGCGCAATCTCCCAAAGTACTCGACGCTGCCGAGCTGGGATGCGCTCGCCCGCTTCTCAGTGGCCGGGGACCAGTTGGGGACCTCGTTATAGGTCGGCGCATCGAAGCGGAACCCGTCGATATCCAGCCGGCGAACGAGATCAAGCGCGGATTTCGTGAAGTACTCCTGCCAATCGAGGTTCGCGACATCGAATGCCTTCGTATAGACACCGATGATCTCGCCGGCGGAGTTCCGGACGAACCAGTCGGGATGCTCGTCTACCAGGGGATGCTCACCCGGCGATCCACCGGCCCAGTGCTCCTCGAAGTCGAGGATGTGCCGGCTCCAGGAAACCAGGTAGTCCTGCCCCTGATAGGCCATATGCTCACCGTCCGGGACAATCTCCGTCCCCTCATCCAGGCGCGAGAAATAGGGCCCGCTCCGCACGCGATCCGCTGCCCGATGGATGATATCGGCGTCAATCACGCCATGCATCAGAATATCGAGGATGACTTTCATCCCCAGGGCATGACAAGCGTCCACGACTCGCTTGAGGTCGTTCTCATCACCGTACGAAGTCGTGATATCAGCGTAGTCATAGACGTTGTAGCTGGGAAACGGCTGACGCGGCATGACCTGGATGCAGTCGAAGCCCAGGCCCGCAATCCGACCGATATCATCGTACAGGTCCCGCATTGTCGGATACGGACTGTACTTAAACCCCTTCCAGAAAACCGATGTTCCGATCTGCACCTCAAAGATCGTCGAGCCCGGTATCCAGGAAGCGGTGTCAACAGGCCTGGAAATACCAAGCGTGGTGAACCACGAGCGCGCCGCGGGACGTAGCTCGTCCCACGTGCTGTCGAAGGCGTCGATCTCCACGCCTCCGTAGCGGATTCGTTCTCCTGGACCGATACGTCCCGCAACACCTGTTTCGATCGAGAACCGGATGGTGCCGTCGACGCTCTCAAGGTGATTGACAGAGTGCTCCGTCCGTGAGAACGGCCAAATCAAGAGGGACGATCGGTCTTCCTCCTGATGCAGGACCGCAATGCCGGAACCACTGAAGGTCGACTCGCTGAACTTCACCCTGTCTGTGATGGAATCCGCCGGGATGCTTGCTCGCATCTGTGATCCGGGTGCTTCAAGCATCCATCGCCCGAGGTCATCCGGCGCGAACTCGATCTGCAGGTCGAGGTTGCGAAGCGTTCCGTGATCACGGCCGCTGGCGGGCGAGACAATAGCCTGCACTTCCAGGCGAGGGGAGCTTCCCCGGAACCGGTACTCCCAGTCGACATCCCATCCCTCAACTGCGGTGGATACCGTGAAGAGCTCGTCATATCCCGCAAAATCGTGGACGAATGTATCCGACGCCAGCCTGAAATTGGAGAGATCAAGGGTATGTGCATAGGCGAGACCGAAAGGATCCCGCTCGATCTCCTCGCCCTCTGTGATCAGTGTCGCGGACCACCGGATCGGAAAGCGCTCGTGACGATCGGCCGAAAACTGCACCAGGAGTGCGCGCGGCAGGCCGGACTCGTCGTCCAGCTCGATCCCAAGGCGACGCGTGCGATCCCACATCTCAAGACGCTGCATATCCAGGCCCTCGAATGCTGGCGGCGAACCCGTCCTGTCAGTAACCATCAACATTCCTCCGTCGGTTCATACGGCTACAAGATACTCTCCCCGTGGTGCACGCGTTCCGGGATCTTCCTTTAAATAGAGACTAAATTCGGGCTGGATCACTGCCGAGCGGTTGGGTCCTCCTCTGGCACACCATCCGTCATGGTGCTCTCCCTCACCTCGCGTGAGGAGTGCACCCCGGAACCATTCTCCGTCGCCCTCACCTCCGCGATGACCGCCCACGTCCTCTCGGGGTTATCGGAGATCACCACATGGGCATCCGCACGTGAGGTCAGCTCGGGCAGGAGCTCGATGCCGTGTCCAGGCGTCGCCGGGACCGAGATCATTCCGCTCTCGATTGGGGGAAGCGACGTGACGAGCTCTCCATACCACCCGCTGTAGAAGGCGCGGACGGTTTCCTGAACGAGGGCGTTGGGTGCATTCAAGGAAAGATGGGTTGAAGCGGCCAGGACCACCGGGCCGGTGCAATCATGGAACATCACTGGCCGGTGGTAGATCTCGGCGAGGTTGGCAATCTTCCGGGCTTCAGAAATTCCACCAGCCCAGCTGAGGTCGGCCATGACGATGCCCGCCGCATTCCGCTCCAGGACCTCTCGGAACGACCAGCGCGTCGCAAGGGATTCGCTCGCCGCCACGGGCACTCGTGTCGATCGAGCAAGCTCCGCCAGGGCATCAATGTTGTCCGCCTTGACCGGATCCTCGTACCAGAAAGGATTGAACTGCTCGAGCTCGGCGCAAATCATCCGCGCCATAGGGTAGTCCCACAGCGAATGGAACTCCACCATGATGTCCATGGCATTGCCGACGGCATCGCGAATCTTGCGGAAGGGTTCGAGTGCACGGTCGAGATCGGGGGCGGAGATATAATGCCCGTTCGATTGTTCGGCGAAAGGGTCGAAGGGCCAGATCTTCATGCCCGTGATGCCCTGTTCGAGAAGGCTCACGGCAAGTTTATCGGCGCGAGAGAGGAACGCGTCGAGATCCTCGTAGGGGCCCTGGCTCACCTCGGTGCCAATTCCCCAGTTCTCCACAGTCTGCCGAGGCTGGCTGCGCACATAGCGATAGCCGGCGCACGTGTTGTAGATCCGGATATCATCGCGCGTTTTGCCGCCAAGCAACTGATAGAGTGGCTGATCGGTGACCTTGCCGAAGAGATCCCACAGGGCAATGTCAATTGCCGAGTTGCCACGCATCTCAACGCCCGAGCTACGATACCCAACGTAGCCGTAGAGACTGCGTACATGGCGGTCTATCTCGAGCGGATCCTTGCCGACAAGATAGGGTGCCACTGTCTCGTGGATGTAGCTTTCAACCGCCCTTGCCCCATAAAAGGTCTCGCCCAGACCGACCAGCCCTTCATCCGTGTAGACCCGAGTGAAGAGAATGTTCGGAAACTCATCGAGACGAACGGTTTCTACGCGTGTGACCTTCATCCCACCCCATCCCATCATCATATC
>JAUJLY010000245.1 GCA_030447145.1 Thermomicrobiales bacterium | reverse complement strand
AATCGCCTCGGCCCCGGCAGTCTTGTCCAGGAGCGTGAGCTTCCGATCCCGTGACGCCCGCTCCCCTGGCCTGCATGCTCGCCGCCTATGGATGACTTCAGCGCTAGACCGCGTCATCGACATCGATCAGCGCCCAGGCCGTGCGCTCCTGCCAGCCGGCCGATGTCGGCCCGAGAATCCATATGACAGCCGCACGTCGTTTCGATTCGGCAGCCTCCACCGCCTGCTCCTGGTTCCGACCAGAACTGCCCATGGTGACATCGGAATCAGACCGGCACGCAGTGTCCCGGCCGCCTTCGTCGTCAAGCCCTGCTCGATCTCCGGGAACATGTCATCCATATCCTCACCGGCCGTCCGGTTCACCGTCTCCCGCTGCGCGTTGGCCATCTGGCTGCCCTCGGGATGGACGTCATCGCACGCCGCCGCCAACACCACGCCGTGTCGGCGGACCAGCTCATGCCGCGGCTCGGGTTCAGCCTTCGGTTCGTCGCAGGTCTGTGGTGCCCCGCTGGCTCCGTGGACGGATGATCCCCACTATCCCGTCCTGACGCGCTCAGTGCCTCCAGGAGCGTCTGAACCTACGATTCCGGACAGAACACCCGTTCGCCCGCTACGGGGCATAGCGGCCCGGTTCTGCGTGCGTGGGGTGGCGCGGTGGAAACCTCGGGTGGATATCGCGATCGTTATTCCAGTGCCTGTCTCGGGTTGGGTCGGTGGCCGAGCTACGGATCGTCCGCATCTTCGCGTGCCAGGTGGCTCAGACATACATAGCGTTCAAGCGGTGCCAACTCGCCTGCGCAACGAACAGGGCGCTACCCCCGGAGCTGTTACATCTGGATGATTGCGTGGCTCACATCGACGACCGGAGTGATGTCGCTCGCGGCGAGAGGCTCAATACCAAGCTCTCACTGGGCACCCGGATCAACAAGGTGACGAGGAAGTCGCCCTGACGAGACACGGCGTGTTTTGCGTTCGGGATGCCGTAGGTCACCACCAGGTCCCGGAACAACCACTGCGAGAGTTGTCGCTCAGAGAGGTGCAGTCCATGCCATCCAGCATGCTTGGCATGACGCCCTGACGGCGTACCCGACGGCGGATAATGCTGGCCTATTCCGCTCGGTCATGACAGCACCTCGTTCGGGATCTTCTCTCGAATGGTATCCAGCATTTCACGGCCTTTCGGCGTGATCCGGATGATGGCATCCATCCGGGGACCACCATCATGCCGCTTCGCTCTCGGCGCTCGCTCGATCAACCCTCGTGTGTTCGCGGACTTTTGGACCAGACGGATAGTCTCGCGATCCACCCCAAACAGGTCTGCCACGATCTGTACCGGAAGGCGTCGCCATCGATCATCCATCGAAAATCGGTCCTGCTCAGGGCTGGCGGCAAACTCAAGAATTACGCGCTCCAGCACTGGCCCACGCGTCCGATTACCGAGAAATTTGGCATCATACACAGCAGTTGGGGGAGGGGCCGGGAGGGAGGCCGGGTGGACGGAGGGTGGCAGGAACGGAGCAACGAAACGGTGGTAGACGTCGGCATGCTGATCGGCGTCAATGCGGTCGCGGTGGGCGATGGCCTTGTCAACGGTGATGGATAGGTAATGTCCTGGGTTAGCGTGTGAGCCGGCCTTCAGCGAATGGTGTTCCAACAGGGCGAACAGCACTTCCCGCCGGCGCCAGTGTTCGCGGAGGAAATGCGAGGCGTGGAACGCAAGGGCGATGTCGGCCTCGGAGCGGGTCTGGTAGCGTTCTTTCCAAGCGCCGCCCATGATCGCGTTCACCGTACTCCGATAGGTGGAGTGCCGCTGTAATCGGTGCATGACTTCCGCGGCGGCACGCCGATCTTCCGGCAGCATGTCAATGGAGTACGTTGTCAAGGTATCCGCCGTGAGCCTGGCCAGGTATTGCCACTGTGGAGGGATCGCGGCGAATCGCCAGATGTCACGCCCCGGCTCGGGACGATACCACTGGCCCTCAATTCGGGAATGGGGTGCTAGAGCATAGGTGCCCCGAGCTTTCAGTTCTACGCCCGGAACCGGTTCGAAGGAGTGTGTCGCGTTCGTGCCGGGGGGAACGCTAAGGGGGATGCGCCAGCCGCCCGATACCGTTCGCTCGCGATAGCCGTCAACTGGTAGGCCGATCGCTTCGACCCGTTCCAGTGAGCCGCCATTGCGCGGGTCGACATCGATCAGTACGAACGTTCCGTCCGGGGCAATTCCTACATTGTCATCCGAATATTTGTACCAGTGGTCCCGGATCTGCTCGTAGTCGCTAGACGCACTCCTAGCTCCATGCCGAAACGGTCCCGTTGTGTGCGGTTCCCGGGCGTTCTCCATGCATGGAACCACCAGAAAGTCGGCGCGTGCATAGGCCAGCGCTGCGCCGAACATCGGTGATGCCTTCATGCTTGCTGGGTCGCTCCTCAATATGGCGAGCAGCGGCGACGGGATCTCCCAAGAAGTGCGTGCTAAACTCATGGTGTGAATGACCCATCGAATGGCACCGGTCCCTTTTCATCCGGCACGATTGCTGAAGCAAGAAAGCCGCGCTGTTTAGGGCCAGCGCGGCTTTCGCGTGCTCGACCTAGTGAGCCTCACTCACCCGTGACGGATGTTGTCCCGACATCAAGACGTCGTACGCTTGGCGGGAGAAGCGGTATTGACGGCCGACCCGGATCACGGGCACTGGCAGGGCATTTCGCCTCGCCAGCTCATACGCGACGGTGAGGCTGATCCCCATACGATGTGCTAGTTCTTCCAGAGTCATGGTATCGGGGTCCATGGCGGAGACCGTCGGGTCCGTGACCATAGTCAAGCGTGTGAGGGTGTACACGGCCAAGATGGATCTGAACATCTCGGGGTCCCTTTCCGGGCAAGACGAAAGAGCCGATAGCGAAACGGTGAGAGTGCCGTCTACTACCGACTCTAAGCGGGTACTTGCGGGTTCGGAATCCTGAAATGTTGCGGGTTTCTGAACCCAGCGATCAGGTACTTTCCATGGTCTTGTTGGTGATCGCCTTTATGTTCCCGGACACGGTCTGAGGAGAAAGTCCGAGCCTGTTCGCGATTTCCTTTGGCTTCACACCGTCCGCGTGGAGTGCGGCCACGCGCTCGTACGTCGTTCGTGCCCCGTACAGGGCATTCACTCGTCTGACGATTTCCGGAGCCGAATCTCTTATGTCAGCTTCAGTAATCCCTGGATACAGTCGGAGATACCAGGCGTGGTCCTCATCGGACACAATGTCCGTGTATCCCGCGTTCGGGTCATAGGAGTCCAAGTCCACGATCTCCATCCTGAACTCCCCAAACAATCGTCCGCAGTCATCTATTAGTCCCGGATCACTGCCCATGCACGCGCATACGAATGAGCGTGCCGGGTGCGGCCCGTCAAGATAGGGATTGGGAAAGTCCTCTAGCGGAAAAAACGCGTCTACGATGTTGTTCACGATCTCGAACCAGCGATCGTGTGCCCGGAACTCCTTGTACTTGCTTCGCCGTTCCCGCTCTTCCATCAAATCCTCTAGGGCGTCCTTCGCTGAGTCAGGGGGAGCCGTCTGGGCTTCAGAGGACCGATGTCGTTCATACCAGGCCGTTCTGTCGTTGTAGTCGCGTTCCAGATTTGCGGGTAGTCCGGATTCCACAATTGGGTTCGCTGGTCCAGGACGATACTGGGGAAACGACTCAACCCACATGCGCCGCTCGGCTGTGACCCTGTTCAGGAATTCTTGGCTCGTGCGCAGATACTCTGCGCGTCGAACGTATCGCTTTCTGAGTCGCGCGAATCCGTGTGCAGTTCGAGGCTCATCTGGTGTGATTATGTGCCCGCAGTCGACCTTTTGGGTGCCATACCCCTAGCTAGAGACCGCTGGCTAGCAGGCTTCGTCATGTGGTCCCGCTTGCTCTTGCCAGCACCGCGCTCATGGCCTCCGCCGCAGCATCCTGCATGTCCGGCGTCACGTGGCTATAGAGGTCCATGGTGATGCCGACACTGGCATGGCCCAGTCGTTCCGATACCAGTTTTGGCTGCACGCCGGCGCGCAGTAAGAGCGTAGCAGCGGTATGTCTCAGATCATGGACGCGGATTCGCGGCACCCCGGCGAGGATCATGAGGCGATTGTACGAGCGCGTCACGTTGTTCGGGTTGACCGGAGCGCCGGTCGAGGTGCAGATCACGAGGTCGTGGTTCTGCCAGCGATTCCCCATTGCCTGCCGTTGGAAGCGTTGGCGATCCCGATGCGCCTCAAGAACCGCCAGTGTTTCCCTGGTCAGCTTGACCGTGCGCGCGCCGGTGTTCGTCTTGGTCCGGGACCGGATGATCGCCGCGCCCCTGTTGCCCTTATCGGACACGACGGTCTGCGAAATGTGGATCGCACCCCGATCCCAGTTTACGTCTGCCCAACGCAGGCCCAATGCCTCCCCGCGCCGCATCCCTTCCAACAGCAAGAAGTGCCATAGCGGCGTCAACTCATCGGGTCGCACGATGCCGGACGCTCCACCACGGTGCAAGACGGGCCGGGTGAGGGACGCCGAGAGAAACGCTGCGGCCTCTTCCGGAGTCCAGACCGCGGGCTTCGCCTGGTGGATCGTCGGCTTCTCCACGTCGGTGCAGACGTTGTGAGGAACGATTCCGAACCTGACAGCTTGGGCAAGGGCCTGACTCAGGACGACATGGCAGCGATGGACCATGCGAGCGCTCATGCCTCTGGCCTGCCAGGCGTCGTACTGCGCCTGCACCTGGGACGGGGTGATCCGCTGCGCCTTAGCATTCCCGAAAGCTGGTTTCAGATGCCGCCGGATCGCGATCTCATAATCCGTGTGGGAATTCGGGGAGAGACTACTCGCCTTGGTCGCCAGCCAGGCATCGAGCAGTTCGGCGATCGTGGTTGTCTTCGGGTCAACCAGCAAGCCATTTTCTTGGGCTGTGAGGGCATTGCGCTGCCCCTTTTCCGCCTCCTTCTTGGTCCGGTACGTGCCGACGGTGATGCGCTTGCGTCTGCCGTCGACGGGATCGGTGCGGTCAATCAGCACTTGATAGCCGATGATCTTCCCTTGGCGGTTCTTTCGTTTGAGGATTGCCATGGGGTTCTCCGCGCTTCCTTTGCGCTTCCCAAGGAGGAAACGAAAGGCGATATTAGCTGACATTTACTCCTCCCATTCTAGCATGGGACATCTCGAATTTCGTTGATTTGACGGTCATTTTCGAGACTATGTGGCAAGCGACATAAGAGGACGAAAGATCCCAGAATCGAACTTCCAAGCAGAATGCCGAGGGTTCGAGTCCCTTCTCCCGCTCCGAAGGTAGAAA
>JAUJLY010000015.1 GCA_030447145.1 Thermomicrobiales bacterium | reverse complement strand
CGTCACCGATCCCCACAGCCAGATATCGCCGATCCACGCCGTCTCCTCGTCAATGCCCGAGATGGAGAGGTTTTCGCCGAACGGTGCAAAGGTGTCGTCGTCAGCGTAGCCAATGGTCTCACGCCAAAAGGAGAGATGCTCGGACGGGTAGCAGTAGGCTGCCTTGTCGAGCCCGCCGTGGTTCCGCAGGTCGGCCTGGCCATCGCCGGCGATATTCGTTGTCGTGACATCGACCGTGGGGAGCGTGAGGCGCTGCTTGCGAATGCCGGAGAGGACCTCCTCACCACGTCGTTGTCCAAGCAGCGCCGGCTTGCCAACGCTGACGGAGCGCAGGGTGATGGTGTTTCTGAGTGTGATCATTGTGGCCTCAACAGTTTCGCGTCAATCCTCGTCATCCTGAGCGACGTCGACGGATCTCCCAACCCGGGATTTCCGGTCTCCAGATCGTTCGACACGATTCGACCGCTGCGCGATCTCATCAGCTGGGGATCACGGGCCCCGGATCAAAAGGATTGGCTCGGCTTACGCGATACAACGTCCTGAACCGATTCGGGCCCGGCGATACCGATGGCGAGCCGGTCCGGGTCAATGTGGGTCACAGTAGCCCGCAGCAGATCGTCCTTTGTGAGTGCAGAGATGATTTCCGGATACCTGTCGAGGTAATCTAGACCCAGGTTGTGCCGCTCCAGGGTGAGGAGCAGATCGGTGACACCGCCGAGCGATTCCAGTCCCAGCGGCAAGGAGCCGATGAGATAGCTCTTTGCATCGGCCAACTCCTCATCCGAGACGTGTTCCTGGCGGATTGCCCGCAGCTCCCGCTCAATGCCCTCCAGTGCCCGGCCAATACTGCCCGGGTCAACGCCAGCGCGGGAGCCCCACACGCTGTTTGCCTTGCCTCCGGCGAGGCTGCTGTACACATAGTAGGCAAGTCCTTGCTCGTCCCGCACGTGTGCACCGAGCCGCCCCATAAGCCCAAGCTGGCCAAGGATCAGGTTCGCTACCTGAAGGGCGTAATACTCGGGGTGGTCGCGTGGGATCGTTGGGTAGCCGATGGCGATATCCGCCTGGCTACGGCCGCGGACCGTGAGCGCATCCCGGACCGTTGTGGCCGGTGGTTCAATCGAGCCAACCTCCTGCGGCCGGGGTACCTGGTTCTCCCAGGAACCGAGGGCTTGCTCCAGGCTGGCCACGGCGGCATCGAGATTCGCCACGCCCCCAACCAGTGCGATGGTGGTCGCGGCCGGTCCGAGGTATCTGGCATGGTAGTCCACGAGGTCCTGCCGGCCGATTGCCTCGACGGAGGAAATCTCGCCGCTGGTCGCGATCCGGTAGGGATGATCCTCCGGATACATAAGCTCGCGGAGCGCCTTGGCAGCCATCGCCCCGGTGTCCTGTTCCTGCTCCTTGAGGCCGGTCAGTGCCTGTTTGCGTACCTTCTCCAGCTCGTCCTCAGGAAAGGTGGGGTTGAGGATGATATCAGCGGCAATCTCAAGTACCTGGCCGAAATCCTCCGCGAGTGAGTGCCATCCAATCTCCATGGAATCGCGGGAAGTCGACACACCGATGATTGCACCGAGACTATCGACCTGCTCGTTGTACTCATCGAAGGAACGGTTTGACGTGCCCCGATTCAGCATCGAGCCGGTCATCGAGGCAAGACCGGGGGTGGTATCACCCGTCGCGGAATGTCCTGCCTTTATCTCGATCGCACCATCGATCACCTGGTCACCCGGACGTGGCTGCGCAAGCACGATGATGCCGTTAGGTAGCACGGTCCGGACAAATCCGTGCGACGACACCTCTTCGCCCGAAAACCCACACACAGTTCGCGCGAAAGGTTCAACAAGAGCGGCGTCCGGGATGTCGACACCGGCGCTTACAATCCCATCGTCCGGGAGCTGCCATCCAATAGTTCGCTGCTCGGGCACGAGCCACGTCCGGGCCACACGCTGGACATCCTCAGGGGTGACAGCCGCCAACTCGTCAGCGAGGGTGTCGACCCGGCCAGCGTGGTCGACGATCTCCATTTGACCCAGCCAGAACGCCTGGCTCGTCGCGGTCTCCTGTGAGTAGATGTACTGGGCGCGGCTCTGCTTGCGGGCCTTGACGAACTCTTCCTCGCCTGCGATCTCGTTCTTCAGGCGCTCGATCTCCGCGTCGACAGTAGCCTCGATTGCCGCTGGTTCGACGCCCGGCAATGCCGTCGCGGTGAAGTCCCAGAGATAGGAATCGCGATAGAGCGATGCCGATGATCCGGCGGAGCGGGCGAGGCCCTTGGAAACGAGTGCGCGATAGAGGCGGGAGGAGCGGCCCATCACGCCGCCGCCCCCGAGTCCCATTGCCTTGGCCCCGGAGAGCAGGGCATCTGCCACGAGAATTACGGGCATGTCCGGATGCTTTGCGTCTGGAAGTTTGTAGCCCATCATCAGGTAGGCGGCCGCGGAGGGCTTGCGGATGGTGACCCGCCGCTCGCCGTACTGCGGGACATCGGGAGCGACCTCCGGGATCACCATATCGCTATTCGGGATACTGCCGAACGATGCGTTGATGCGGGAGGCCAGGTCGTCCGCATCGAAGTCGCCCACGGCGGTGATGAATGCGTTGTTGGGGCGATAGTAGCGGCGGTAATGGTTGAAGAGGTCCTCCCGCGACATGCGCCGGAGATCCCGTTCGTACCCAATCACGGCATGCGAGTACGGATGCGACTGGAACGCGGCGCCGATGAGCTCTTCATAGAGGTGATAGGTTGGACGGTTTTCCGCGCCCTGCCGCTCGGAGAGGATAACCGTCCGCTCGGAGTCGACCTCAGGTGGATCAAAGAGCGAATTCGACATGCGGTCTGATTCGATACGCAGCGAGAGATCGAGCTCCGCTGCCGGGATCGTCTCATAGTATGCCGTCCAGTCCATGGACGTCATCGCGTTAAGCTGGCCACCGATGCGCGAGACGTCACGAAAGATGGAGCCCTTGGCGATCGAGGGCGTTCCCTTGAACTGCATGTGCTCGACCCAGTGCGAGACCCCCGTCTGTCCCGGCATTTCATTGCGGCTTCCGACCCGGTACCAGACCCAGAACGAGGCCACCGGAGCGTCATGTTTCTCCTGGAGGAAGAGCGTAAGGCCGTTGTCGAGAGAGATGATGCGACGGCCGGAAACGTGATCGGGCATTAATGAGGGTCCTTGAATGAACGCCAGGCGCCGGGAAGCCACTGCTTGGGGAAGTATACGGGCACCCATGGCGGGGACTCGCCAGTAGTCGGGCGTGCCGGATACAATCGGGCAAGAACGTGCGTCTTTCCCGCTCTTGGCGGCTTCGAGAAGGAGTGTTCCCGTGCAAATCGATCCTGAGCCGCTGTATCACCAAGGACTGGCTGACCGGGTGATTGCGTACCTGCAGACGAAGGACACACGGTTGTTCCCGTTTACCGCCCGCTTCGATGAGGAGCGTCAGAAGGCCTTCATCCATGACCTGCGTGACGGTTTGAGCGACCTCATCGAGAGTGGCAGCAAACGCGGCACCTCCGCGACCGGGTTCCTCACCAGCGACAAGCGCCTGCGCGAGGTTGTTGCCAGCTGGGCGGCGGCGGGCGGTGGATGGCCGGAGACGCAGGACCCGACCAACCCGTTCGGGATTTCGGGTGTCGCGCCATTCGACCCGGACCCAGTTCCGTAGATTCGTCCGCCTACTGCTGAACAAGGACAACGACGCTCCGGGACCATCGTCCGGGGCGTCGTTTCGTGTTTACAGATTTCGTGCTCCGCTTCACCCGGCGGAAGAGGTGTCAGGATGAGCGTTACTCCGCCGCGACTTCGACATTGCCGAGCGTAACCTTGGGTGTGGCAGTGACAGGAGTCTTGTATCGGGAGTTGGTCCTTCTTATCGAGAGCTTCTGCTCGGGGGCGGGAGCTACACCACTAGCCAAACCTGCTGATTGCGAATTCGCCACGGGGCAGGGACGCCGGCTTCGTCGCCAGGTCGGCGAGGTGCTCCCCGATAACGGGAGCGAACTTGTAGCCGTGGCCACTGAACCCGGCGGCGAGGGTGACGCGATCCTGCATCGGGTGCCGGTCGAGGATGAAATCCTCGTCCGGTGTCATCGTATACATGCACATACTCGTTGCGGTCAATTCCGGCTTTGCCACGTCCAGGCAGGAATCGATGAAGGACCGCATGTCGGCTGTGAGATCCTCTGGCTCAACGTTGCGGTTAATGGTGTCGGGATCGGTGAGATTGCGGCCGCTGTGAATGCCTATCTTGAGGCTGTCATCGCCATGCGCTGGCAGCCCGTAGTAGTGCTCGACGCCGTTTTCCGCGATGAACGCCGGGAAGCTCTGGCTGCTGAACCGCTGTCGGTCGGTGGTGTTGAACCACATCACCGGCTTGCGGCAAACCTCCAGCGGCAGATTCAGATCGGCAAGCAGCTTGCTGGTCCATGCACCGGCGGTGACGATGAGCCGTTCGGCCCCATAGGACCCGCTTGCCGTCTTCACGGTCACTCCTGTTGCTGTGGATTCCCAGGCAAGCGCTCGCTCGTTTTCATGAAGCACCCCTCCGGCTGCCCGGAACTCCGTGAGAAGCGCTCGAAGCGTCGGCTCGATCAGCAGGATGCCCGCCTCGGGGTCGAAACATGCCTCCCAATCATCAGGGAGCCTCCATGCCGGGAACCGCGCGCCGACCTCGTCACCAGATAGGAACTCGTGCGGCAGGTCGTAGGCCCGCGCGCTCCGGGCCGCCTGTTGTGCATGGGGGCTCCCGGGAGCGGCAAGATCCAGACATCCGCACCGGACCATCAGATCGATCCCCGTCCGCTCCTGCAATGCCACCCAGGCAGCATCGGCCTCGACGGTCCATGGAACGTAGAAGGGCCCCTCGAAGTAGGCATGCCGGAAGATCCGGGTGTGTCCACTATGGCTGCCAAAATTATGGATATGCTGGAATTGCTCCAGCACGATGACCGAGTGACCCCGCCGGGCAAGTGCCCATCCCGCGGCGGTTCCCATGGTGCCGCCACCGACCACAATGACATCAGCTCGACGTTCGCTCATTGCCGCTCCTGCACAACTACTCTCGTTTTCATGGTGACGCCGGGAAGTGCCCTTGTCCCGAATGCCTCGTTAGTCGCTTCCTGAAGTATCGCGGTCGTAAGGCGGGGCGCAAGTACGTCGGGAGCGTAGATCTTTAATTCGCTGTTGTCCGACAGAGCTTTGGAGGGAAACATCGAGGGGCCGAGCGGTCTTGCCGGGAGTGAGAATCAGACGAACCTGTCACGGTCTGATGGACATGCGAGAAGGACGGCCCGGCACTGCCCTGGTCGTCCCTGGCTTATCTGCATTGTGATTATTGTCTAATGCATCTCGTCGAAGCAGAGGTAGGTATCGCGTCGGCGGAACAGCAGCGTATGCAGGAGATGGTAGGCCGCGTAGACCTCCAACGCGAACGGGAAATAACCCCCATAGCCAAGCAGGGGCATCTCGAAGATTTTCAGGAATCCGACGTGCGGCACATCATAGACCCACTTTGGCATAGAGTAGAAGTTCCACATCTCCCAGAAGAAGCCGCAGGTAAGTCCGGCGGCGAAGAGGACAAGCACCGTGTCCCACTGCCCCCGGGCAACTTGCTCAGCGAGGCTCTTGCCACCCGTCATGACGTTGACCACATCAAGCAGCAGGAACAGCCCAATCCAGACAAACGGGAAGAGGACGTTCGGGAACACGAGCGATCCGACGAACAGCGCCAGACCTAACACACCAGTCGCGAGCAGTCCCCCACGTGAAGGAGCGATGCGGATCCAACGGCGAACACCCGAGAAGAACCTGAACGTGCGATAGAGTTCCGCCGTCACAAACATCGCTGGCATCACTGTCGAGAATGCCAGCGATGCGAGAGCGACATAGGCCATGGTGCTGTAACGGCTCGCTCCAAGGTAGCGCCAGTTCTGAAGAAACCCATTGGCATACTCGAAGAGCCACCAGAGCGGAATCGAAAAGGCGAAGAGGAGCGCGAAGCGAAGCCGGTCACGCACCAGGAGCGATGTCCCGGAGCGATGCACCGTCAAGCCATCGGCGACGAGGATGTACCCCAGCCAAAGCGGAAAAAACGTGTAGCGGGAGTAGGGGGCAGGCCCGGCCCACGCGAGGGGCCAGGCGATTGCGACCAGCACAATACCGATCAGGAGGTGCGGCGGAATGCGACGTGCCTGGCTCCGATGCCGTGCCTGATGCTGTTGAACTCCTCGTGAAGTGATCATGCCTCTCCTGCTTTGTCATTGCACGTCATCACGGTGCCCATCTAGTCCGACCAGGTGAAAAGACCTCAACGATGAGCGAGATTGTTATTCCCACACGTTCATGGAACCGTTCCGGCTTTGTGCGGACAGGTTCGAGGACGACCTCGCTCATATCAGTGCCTCCCTCATCGCGAGCTTCATGCCGCGATCGCTCTGGCGCATCCCTTGAGCTAGCTGGGCGGACACCGGACGACGTAGCAAGCCTCCGTTACGAGCTGGGGAATCCAAGATATACAGCACTGCCCGGGCATGACGCCGGGCAGTGCTGTCATCAGTGTCGTGTGAGATGCCTACTGGAAGCCCTCGGTGACGGCATGCTTGCGATCGTACCAGGGGAGATCCTCCAGCGGGTCCATATTACCGAAATTGCGCGCAGGCCTGTCCACAGGTGCGGCCCACTTCACGGCGTTCCCGATCACCCGACGAATCTCCTCGTTGTAGTAGGTCGGATAAGTCTCATGGCCGGGCCGGAAGTAGAAGATCTTGCCGGCACCGCGCTGATATGCCGCGCCGCTTCGGAAGACCTCGCCACCCTGGAACCAGCTGACGAAGACGAGCTCATCGGGCTGCGGAATGTCGAAGTGCTCGCCGTACATCTCCTCTTTTTCGAGCTCGATGTACTCCCCGATACCGGCAACGATCGGATGACCGGGAGAGACGACCCAGAGACGCTCTTTCTCGTCGGCCTCACGCCACTTGAGGTCGCAGCTCGAGCCCATGAGCTTCTTGAAGATCTTCGAAAAATGTCCCGAATGGAGAACGATCAGGCCAGCACCCTGTAACACGCGCTGGTGCACGCGATCGACGATCTCGTCACTGACCTCCCGATGCGCCATATGGCCCCACCAGACGAAGACATCCGTATTTGCGACGACATGCACGGCCAGCCCATGCTCGGGCTCGTCGAGGGTCGCTGTCTTCGCCTCTATACCGTCGACCTGGTTCAGCCCCTCCGCGATGGCTCCGTGAATGCCATCCGGATAGTTCTTCGCAATTTCCTCATCCTTCTTCTCGTGCCTGAACTCGTTCCAGACGGTCACACGAATCGGGTTCGTCATGAGCATTTCCTTTCTAGTCGGCGGCGGCATCGACGATCTCTTGGTCGATAAGAATTTCCCGGCCGAGCTCGGCCGAGCGGTAGATCGCGTCTATCAGCCGGACGCGGTCCAGGCCTTCGTGTCCCTCCGGCGACAACGGTTTACCCTCAAGGATCGCATTCACGAAGCCACGTATGATTTCGGCATGGCCACCGGTGGCAACGAGGCGCGGCTTGCTGTCCATGGTCGTGTCGCCGAAGCCACTGTAAACATCCAGCGTGTCAGTGAGCGCGTAGTCCTTGGAGAAGATACGCGCTCCGCCTTTCGATCCATAGATCTGGATGCCGAAGTCGTCGCCCATCTCGGTGAACGCCGCCCAGGAGGCCTCGAGGAGCAGGGTCCCACCATCCTCAAACCGGATGAAGGCGGTGGCAAGATCCTCAACCTCGTACTCCTGGTTCTCCTTGAGCTTCTGGCGCTTTTGGCCCACCCAGCCGCCCTTCCCCTGTGTACCGATCTCGGCATAGGTGCTGGCGGAAACCGAAACCACCTTCGGGTTGCCGAGGACGTAGAGGATCATATCAAGCACGTGAACACCGAGGTCGATCAGCGGACCTCCACCCGCTGCTTCCTTGGAAGTGAACCACGTGCCGAGCCCAGGGATGCCACTCCGGCGCATCCACCAGGCTTTTGAATAGTAGACCCGGCCAAAGGTGCCGGCCTCGAACTGCTGCCGGAGCAGTTGAACATCGTGTCTCGTGCGCCGTTGAAAAGATATGCCCAGAAGCTTGCCGTGCGCTTTTGCGGCTTCGACCATCTTCACGCCCTCTTCGGCGTTGCGAGCCAGCGGCTTCTCGATGAGAACGTGCTTGCCGGCTTCGAAGGCGGCCAGCGCGACGGGAAGATGAAGGATATTCGGCACCGCAACGCTGACAGCGTCAATATCGTCCTGTGCCAGCAGATCCTGATATTCGCGGTAGATGCGGGGAATATCGAATTTCTTTGCCAGCGATTCGCAGCGGTCGGTGTCCAGGCCCGCAAGCGCCACGACCTTCGCCCGTGGCTCGGACTGATATCCCTCAAGATGAAAGATCCCGGCTCCGCAGCCGATAATGCCGACCCGGAGTTGTTCCTGTTGCCCCATATGCATTCCTTACGCCTGACATCGTTTGACCGGGGAGCGACCATGCTTTCCGCATCTTCCGGCAGGTCGACCCCGGTCTGCAACCGCGTTCTGGTTCACCCCTGTGCGAGATGCTGGTGAACTCTTCTGTTGTCGTGAGCATGTCACCGTAGCGAGCAATGCGCAACGGGTGCGACGGTGCAATCCTCAGGCCACAAGCCGGAAGATGACGACTTCGGGCGGGCAGTTGAAGCGCACCGGCGGACGGTACATGCCGATCCCGTTCGAGACGAAGAGCGTCATCGAACCGATCTTGTAGCGTCCGCTCGTGTATCGCTGCCCCATTTTGGGCGCCGCCAGAGCGCCAAGGAAGGGAAGCCGTACCTGCCCACCATGCGAGTGTCCACTCAGGAGCAGCAGTGGCTCGTACGGCTCAGCCTCCGCAGCGTCATCGCCTTCGTGCCAGAGGGCAATTCGAAGGGCATCGGGGGGTGCATTCGAGAAAGCCCCTTCCAGGTCAGGCTTGCCGAGGAGCACGTCATCGATCCCCACAAGCCAGAATGTGCCTCGTTCCGTGGTGACCTCGACCGCCTCATTGGTCAGTATCGTGATGCCGGTAGGTGCAAGCATTCCCATCACACGCTCCCGGACATTGGACAGATCGTGGTTGCCGAGGATGCCCCACGCACCGAACTTCGCGGTCGTGACCATCATCGCCAGGGGCTCTGTCGCGTAATCGAGAAAACGCGGGGACTCTGAGATGTAATCCCCCCCAAAGAGGACGATATCGGGGCTGGCACGGCGTAGTATCTCGATGGATGGTTCCAGATCGTCGACGGTGAAATGCGGACCGATGTGCGTGTCGGTGACGAACGCGATGGAGAGGCCGTCCAGTTCCTTGTGTGCATGTGGCAACTGGATCATGATGTGATTTACGCGTGGCCGAAAGGGATGAATGAAGCGAGCGTAAAGCGCGCATGTCACCCCGAGAACAAGCATGACAAAGCCGGACGTCAGGATCAGTGGCTTGATATGGGACCGCTTCATTGTCCAGAAATCCTCATGATGACGAGACCAAAGCCGACGAGCACCGCATACTTCATATGTAGTTGCGCCGACTGAGGTATCGCACTGTTACATTCGGCGACTGTCTGGCAATGCTCCAGGAGACGCGTTACTCGCAGCGCAAGTGGGAGTACAAGGAGCGCAACGAGCAGCGGCATAAGGACCAGAAGAGCGTATTCGCGAACCGCCGCGGTTCTTCCCAACATGTTGGCGAGCGTAATCTTGCCACGCGGGCGGTCCACCTCCGCATCTCGGGTGTTATTGGCGTGCAGGATGGCGGCGGCATAGAGGCCAATCGAACACGAAAGGGCAAAAGCCGTACCAGTCACCGTGCCGGCGTGCACGTAGTAGGTGCCGCAGACCATCGCCACTCCCATCGCGAGGAAGACCCCTGGCCTCGCCCATGCGGTTGTAGGCAAGCGGGTATGGCCCTGCGGTGTAGAAAAAGGCAACGCTAGCAGCGAAGAGGCGATCACCAGAACGATCCAGCCGATCGAGATCATGACTGGCAGGGCTGCCAGCAGTGCCAGCGTGAACGATATGGTGATCGCTCGCCGGAGATCATCGCTGGTGATGAGACCGGCTCGCAGCATATCACCGGGGCCATGTGTCTGGACACTGTCCACCCCGCGTATGCTGTCGAAGTAGTCAATGGTGAAGTTGCAGCCGGCGTGCGTCATGACGGACGCGATAAGCATCAGGAGCGTCAGCCCTGGAGATACGACTTGCTGCTGCCACGCGAGCAAGGTTGCCACCATAATCGGAGTGGTGGAGGTCGTTAATGTCCGAGGACGAACGGCAATGAGCCATACGCGCCATCGAGGGAGCGAAGTTGCGTTGCTCCGGCTTGCAATCACGTCACGCTTCCTCGCCCGCGGTTCTCCATGGCACCACCACCTGTTCGATCAAGTCGAGCAGTAGTGTCAGGGCCCAGCCCATGATGCCGGTGATCACCAGGCCAACGAACATCTGCTGGATGCGGAGAGTCTGGTAGCTCTGCCAGATCATGAATCCGATGCCCTTATCGGCGGCGAGAAATTCCGTGCCGACAATCACGACCAGAGCAAAGCCGAGTGAAAGGCGCATTCCAGTAAAGATGGCTGGAAGGCTGCCGGGGAGCGCAACGGTCCAGAAGAGCTCCCAACGGGAGGCGCCGAGGTTGCGGGCGACATCGCGGAACTGCGTATCGATAGCGAGCACACCGCTCATTGTGTTGAGCGCAACGAGGAAGAAGATCGAGATTGCGACGATCATGATCTTGGAAAGCTCACCAATACCGAACATGATGATTACCAGTGGCAGGACCGCAATCTTGGGAACGGCATAGATTGCGGAGGCCAGTGGCATTAGGAAGATCCGCATCGGCCAGAAAAGCCCCATTACCAGCCCAAGCGCGATTCCGGGAACGGTTCCGACCAGGAACCCGGCGATGATGCGATAGAGGCTGATCCCGATATCGCCCAGTAAATCCTTTTCGAGAAAGAGGGTTTTGGTTGTTTCCCAGAGGGAACTTGGGGGTGGCCAGAAAAGCGGATTGATGGTCTCAGTCCGGGAGAGCACTTCCCATACAAGGAGCAGGATGACGGGTCCAGCGATAGTGAGCGTGAGCTCCGTGGAGCGGCGGCGTCTCACGCGGTGCCTTCCGTGAAGGCTCCTCCGGTCTCGACTTCCTCTCGAAGGATGGACCAGGCGGTGGTAAAGAGGTCGGCGAAGGCCGGGTCGGATCTGACTTCGGTCATGAAACGGGGCCGCGGGAACGGTACATCGATGACCTCTCGGATAGTTCCAGGATGCGCGCTCATCACAACAATCTTGTCCGCAAGGATGAGGGCTTCATCGATCGAATGCGTGACGAAGATGACCGTCTTGCCGGTGCGTTCCCAGATTCGCAACAACTCTTCCTGCAGGAGGTAGCGAATTTGCTCATCAAGCGCGCCAAACGGCTCATCCATGAGCAGGAGATCCGGATTGACGGCGAGTGCTCGGGCGATTGACGTCCGCTGGCGCATGCCTTCTGATACCTGATGAGGCCAGGCCCGCTGGAAATCCACCAGGCCCACCATCCCAAGCAGCTCCCGCGCCCGTGCGAGACGGGCGTTCCGGTCCATGCCAGAAAGCTTCAAACCATAGGCGACGTTCTGCTGTAACGTCAACCAGGGAAACAGTGTTCTGCCATGGAAGACCATGGCATTCGTGGGCGCCCTGCCATCAAGACGCGAGACGTCCAATGTACCGGTCGTTGGATGATCGAGACCGGCGACCATCCGCAGAAGGGTCGATTTTCCACAGCCAGAGGGGCCCACCACGACGCAGAACGAGCCTGGCTCCACGGTGAGGTCAATGTCGACACATGCGTCAACTGACCCACTGGCTGTAGTGAACCGGCGACCCACGTTCCGTGCAACGACGCGGGCACCCGAGTCAACAGTACGGCTCTTCACCAGTGCCGGCTGGCGTGGAGGGCTGTCGTGAGCGCTGGATTGAGATGTCCCTTTAACGTATGCCATAACCGTTGGTGTGTTGATCCTCTTATTCACCATCGAGTAGGGCGAGGGCATCGTCAATGACCTGCTGCTCGACGACCGTGTTGGGATCGATCGTGCCATCGAAGTCCAGTAGACCTCGACCACCGAAGAACTCCTGAATCATAACGAGGTTGCCGATGTTGATGTCACCGTTTTCCTGATAGACCGGTTTCACCGAGTCGGCAATCAACGGGATCGGGACATCGGTGTACTTGTTGATGATTGTCATGTTCAGTGGATCGTTCGGTGCGTCCATCAGGTCGCGGCAGGCCTGGAGGTAACCCGCGACGAAACCGGCTGCGGCGTCCGGGTTCTCGTCAACCCACTCAGCGTTGGCATAGACGGCCGTGACCTGGATTCCCTGTACCGGAAAGCGTGACGCAAGTCGCACCAGCGTCCCCTGCTGTTCGGCCTGGGTGGCGAGGGGCTCGCCGATAATAGCGCCATCCAGCGCACCTGAACTGAGCGCGGTAACGGCATCGGGGAAGGCAAGATACTGGAGATCCACATCCTCGATGCTCAGGCCACCGGTTCCCAGTGCGGCGTCAAGCCAGTATTCCGTAGCTCCAGGGGCGTTGACGGAAACTCGCTTGCCCTTGAGATCCTCCACCCTCGTGATCGTACCGTCATCACATGCTTGCCGTGCAATCATCAGGGGACTGGCGACAGGATCGCCCTCCTGGTGACCAGGCGCGATGATCTTCAGTGGGAGTCCAGTGTCGATTCCGTTCCAGAATGCTGGCCCGATGCCGCTGAGACCGACATGGAGTTCGTTGGTGGCTGTCAGGACGGCAATGTCGGTGCCGCTATTGATCCCGCTCGTCTTAACGTCCAGCCCATGCTGGGCATAGTAGCCCTTTTCGTAGGCGACATAGATAGGCGCATAGATCGAGATCGGGAGCGTCCCTATGTTGACCTCGATAGCCCCTTCCGGGACTTCAAACGAGGGAATCTCAACAGGTTCGATTGGCGCTGTTGTGGATGCGACAGGGCTGGGCCCAATCGGGACGCTGCATCCGGCCGGAGTACTCTGCTGGGCAATACTGGAGTGCCGGGAGGGGAGAGCGGTTGCGAGTGAGCCAGCGGCTGCGGCTCTGATGAGACCGCGGCGGGAGAGACGGTTGAAAAACATCGGTAGCGGTTACTCCTTGGGAGCAGCGGCGCATCCTTGCGCCGGTCTGTTGCTCCACACAGGTTACCTGCAAGTATATGCGGATTCAGGTGAGAGCAGATTCGGTCACGACGCGCGATGACACGCCCCATACCGGAGTGTTCGAAGCGTGATTGAGAGTTGCAGGAGGAGAGGAAGCTTAGACCGCCGTCAGGGAGATCATCGGCCTGTAGGCGTTTGGCTGTTCCTCGAGTTCATCGTAGATGCCGTTTTTGCGATCTTCGATCACGGCATAGATTTCGGCGGTGAGCTCCTCGAGCATGTTCTCCTCAAGGCAATTCTTAACGATCTTGCCCTTCCGGAAAATCACACCCTTGCCGTTGCCCGCCGCGATGCCCACATCGGCGTCGCGTGCCTCACCGGGGCCGTTGACGACGCACCCCATCACGGCAACGCGGATGGGTTCCGTCACCTCTTCAAGCACCTTGTCGACGTCGTTGGCGAGCTTGAAGAGGTCGACTTCGACGCGGCCGCAGGTCGGGCAGGCGATCATGGTCGCGCCCTTCTGGCGGAGCTCGAGGCTCTTCAGGATCTCATAACCGACGAAGACCTCCTCCTTGGGGTCGGTTGTCAGCGAGACGCGGATGGTATCACCGATGCCCATGGCGAGGAGAGTGCCGATACCGACCGCCGAACGTACGGAGCCCGCGCGCGGCGTGCCTGCCTCTGTGACCCCGAGGTGCAACGGGTAATCGTTATCGAGCCGGGCGAAGCGCTGATACGCCTCAAGCAGGACAGGGACCTCGAACGCCTTGAGGCTGACCTTCGTATCGTAGAAGTCCAGATCCTCAAGGATCTTGATGTGCCCCAGGGCGGAGCGGACCAGCCATTCGGCCCGCAACTGGACCTGGGTCGCATTTTGCTGGGCCATCTCGTCGACGAATTCCGGGGTCATAGGCGCTACCGAGCCAAAATTAACACCGATCCGAATCGGTACGCCGCGCTCTTTTGCCTTGGCAACGACCTCACGGACATCCTCTTCCTTGCGTATGTTGCCGGGGTTGAGGCGCAGGCCGTGAATCCCGGCATCGAGCGCCTTCAACGCAAGGGTGTGCTCGAAATGGATATCGGCAATGAGTGGCACTGGAGAGTAGGGAACGATCTCCGGCAGTGCGGCCGCGGCCCTCCGGTCCGGTACCGCGACACGCACGATTTCACAGCCCACGTTGGCAAGGTCGGTAATCTGGGCAAGCGTGGCTTTCGGGTCGCGAGTGTCGGCCGTGGCCATGGACTGCACGCGAATGGGATTATGGCCGCCGATCCCGACATCTCCAACATGAAGTTCGCGGGTCTTGCGGCGGGGAGCGATGAGTGACATGAGCGGATGGTGCCTCCCTCAGGAATGCCTGGGATGTGGTGGCGCTGATCGATGTCGATCAGCGTGTACTCGGCTTCAATTCTACGATGTGATGCCAACCCTTCATTCGTACTCGTCGGAGGGTCACTAGGGCAGGATGGATTCACCATCCATGATCCGGGTGACATCGCCGAACGCAATGAAGAACATAAGCCCGAGCAGCAGGACCATGCCGGCGAGGTGAACGAGACCTTCCTTCTCGGGGGCAATACGCTTGCCGCC
Organism: Thermomicrobiales bacterium; assembly: GCA_030447145.1. Taxonomy (GTDB): domain Bacteria; phylum Chloroflexota; class Chloroflexia; order Thermomicrobiales; family UBA6265; genus UBA6265. Next base: position 2,542 of record JAUJLY010000015.1, on the reverse strand, counting down.
CCGCACGATCTCGATCAGCACGAAGAGCAGCCGACCCCCGTCCAGCGCAGGCAGCGGTAACAGGTTCAGGACACCAAGCGAAACCGAGATCAGGATCGTGAGCTGTGTCAGGATCACCCACGCCGGTTCTGGTGTTTCAGCCAGAAGCTCCGACGTTAGCTGGCCCATGCCGATAGGTCCAGTCAATTGGTCGCGCTCGATACCCTCGGTGAACATGCTACGGATCATCTCCACCGTGCCGGTGATGATGGCCCAGAACTGGCTCCAGCCTTCCTGGACGACCTGTGAGGGCGGCACGTCCTCGTATATCACCGTGCCGACGATACTGATGCCCGCTTCCTGGAATGCCGGGACAGGTGCTGCCGCAAGTCCCGTAGATACTACCGGATGGTAGTTGGTCGTGTTCTCCGGGATCGGCGGTACATTGATCGCCGTGGTGAGTTCCTCTCCCTGGCGCACAAAGCGCAACTCGGCGATGTCGCCAGCAGCATCGCGGATCGCCTTGACGAAGCTGGAGCCGCTCGTTACCGGCGTGCCATTGACTTCGGCGATCCGATCGCCTGGGTAAAGGGATGCCTCCGCCGCCGGGCTGTCATTACTGACATTCTGGATGAGGATGCTCGTCTCCGGCACCTGGAAGGTGATGTCCTGCTGTCTGTCGTCCCGGATAAGGGTGATCGTCGCTTCGGAGCCCTGGGAACCATTCAGGATTCCCACTGCCTGGGCAAACGCTTCGATCTCAATTCCGTTGATTGCGACGATCTGGTCACCCGGAAGCAGACCGGCTTCCTCTGCGATGGATCCTGCCTGTACCTCGTCGATTGTTACCTTGCTGAGGCGGCCATTGTCGACACCGATCCCTGTGGCACCTTCGCCTGGAGGAGGGTCGGTCCTCGGGATGAGCGACGTATCGCTCACCCTGGTGCCACGCTCGATGGTGACGGCGGTTTCCTTGCCCGCGTTTGCGTTGATCGCGTCGACAACGGCTTCTGATTCATCCAGCTCCACGCCGTTGACGGCAACAACCTTGTCCCCTGGCCGCCAGCCAGCCTCCTCTGCGGGCGAGGCCGGCGCCACCGTACCGATATAGAGGGGTGCCAGTTCGACGGGCTTGCCCTGGACGCCGACGATGAGGATGGAGAGCACGACGGCTGCGAGGAGATTCATCAGTGGACCGGCTACAAGGAACCAGCCCCGTTTCAGGGGCCCAACAGAGTTCATGGAACCCGGACTCACGTCGGTACGGTCTTCGCCCTTGACGCGAACGAAACCGCCGAAGGGAATGGCGTTCAGCGACCAGAGGACGCCGTTGCGTTTCCAACCCTTCACGCGAGGAGGGATGCCGATGCCAAATTCTTCAACGGTAACGCCTACGCTCCGGGCGGCGAAGAAATGTCCGAGTTCATGGATGATGATGAGAAACGCGAGAATCGGGACGATCAATAAACCCATGAAGATATGTGCCTCAGATGGTGGATCAGCTGCCGTGAGAACAGGGTGGGATCGCTCGTGGCAGTGCAACGCGGCAAAGAGGGGGAGGTGTTCTCGCCGCCTAGATTATTTTACCAGAACCCCGCGATTCCCCCGTGCCTTGCGCCGTTGCCTGCCACATCAAGGGGCAGCGTCAAGAGATCGAAAATCCCATATTCCACCCTCACAAATCGCAGGCTGCAGATCCTTCCATCCTGTCGCGCTGATCAAGGGAGTGCGATACCATTTGGGCGCTTGATGGGGCCCAAAATGAAGGGGTAGATGCGGGATCCCTGCGCCCCGGCCACACTGTTGGCTGGCATCACGCATGCCCTCTGTCACAAGGATGGGGAACTTGACCAGCCTTTGTCACAGCACCCGGACATCGGTGTTCGGGATCGTCAACTGGTCCAGCTCTGGGGCCAGTGAAGTCAACTCGGAGGAACCACATGATTATCGGCGTACCGAAGGAAGTAAAGGATCGCGAGAATCGCGTTGCTGCGACTCCATCCGCCGTACACGAGTATGTCTCGCAGGGGCACAAGGTTCTCGTGCAGGCCTCGGCGGGGATAGGCAGCGGCTACACCGATGATGAGTATGTCGCCGAAGGAGCGGAGTTGATCGAGGATGCTTCGGGCGTCTGGGGCCGTGCCGAGATGATCCTGAAGGTGAAGGAGCCCATTGCCAAGGAATACGACTTGATGCGTCATGGACAGATTCTCTTTACCTACCTGCATCTCGCCGCCGATGAGCCTTTGACGCGAGCCCTGATCGAGCGAAATATCCAGGCGATTGCCTATGAGACCGTCCAGCTGCCAAACGGCCAGTTGCCATTGCTTACGCCCATGAGCGAGGTGGCAGGGCGCATGTCGATTCAGGTAGGCGCGCATTTCCTGGAGCGGACGCAGGGAGGTCGAGGCGTGCTGCTGGGCGGCATCCCGGGCGTGCCCCCGGCTGAGGTCGTCGTGATCGGCGGAGGTGTCGTGGGCACCAATGCCGCCAAAATCGCCCTGGGCATGGGTGCCAATGTCACAGTCATCGACCTCAACGTCGATCGTCTCCGATATCTCGA
>JAUJLY010000244.1 GCA_030447145.1 Thermomicrobiales bacterium | reverse complement strand
GCTCTGGCCAGTTTTTCGGCGAAGGATGCCTCGGCTGGGCTGGCGGGGACGATCAATACCGATGGCGTCGGCTTGATGGCCGACTTCACGGATCAATCAATCATCGAATGGATGTATGCAGGTGAGCGGGTTGACGTCCTTTGGGGCCCGGAAGACGGAAAGTATGAGGTTCGCTACTACGGCATAGATGGATGGGTCTGGGCCGAGTACCTGACTGTCGACGGCGTTGGTGGCGCCTCAGTCACGTACGACGCGCCCGTCGAGGTCGCCTATGAAGAGCACTGGATCGATATCAATCGCTCCCAAGGTTCGGTGACGCTCTATATCGGTGACATGCCTCAGGCGACCTACTGGGCGTCGATGGGATGGGACACCTCCGACTATGGATACTATTCCACGGCCGTCGGCACCTACTACGTCAACTGGATGGACAGTTCACTTCAGTACACGCCCTTCGCGGATGCATACATCACGCATTGGATCGGGTTTGACTGGGAACGGTCCAACGGCTTCCACTCCTACACCAAGGACGCCAATGGAGATATCGTGCCCAACGGCGCGGGTAAGACTGGCGGTTGCGTCGCATTGGCGCCTGGCGATATTGACGCGGTGTACGATTTTGCCTTCCCCGGCATGCGGGTAGAGATCCATAACTAGCAGCGGCGTGGGGACTCCTTCCGGCTGGAAGACGCCAGGAGGGGTTCCCGTTCGCAGGGTCAAGGCGAGGGAAGCACGGTGAAGCGCGGGAGAGGGCAGCAACAGGGCCACTGGGAAACCATGGCAAAGCCTCTGCTCTTTGCCACTCTCGCCTTTGCCGTGCTTTGGCAAATCCAGGGACATCTGGGGAGCGGTCCCCCAGGCCAGAGCGTGCCCAAGGAAATAGCCCGAACGTCAGAGACCCGCAACTTCGTGACGACAGCGGACGTGAACCTTCGGGCAGGACCTGGCATATCGCACAGCGTGCTTTCCGTATTGCCGCCGCAGAGTCAGATCGATGTCATCACGGTGGAACAGGACGGTTTCGTTCTGGTGCAATCCGGGGGATAAGAAGCGTGGATCTCGGTGGAATACATCGCGCCCGAGGCTGATGTCCTGGCCGCGGCCGTCAACCGGCCGGAGGGCGTCAAGCCGACTGCTGCCCCGAGCCAAATTCCCACTGAGACACCTGCGGAAACTGTTGTTCCTGATGCACCCGTCGTGGGCGGAGGCATTGCCACTGCGTCAACAGATCCGCGCACTTTCACGACAGCAGAACTGGAACCAGAATCAGAGGTGGCTGATGTCCCTGCCGGGGAACGTTGGGTTGAGGTTGATCGGTCAACGGCGACGGTAACGCTGCACGAGGGCTACCGGACCGTCGCCGTATTTCAGGCGAAGATCGGCAAGGACCCCGCCGCGGATGGTTACTACTCCACCGCCGTCGGCACGTTCCACGTCTTCTCAATGAATCAGGAACTGACCGAAACACCGTTCGCACCCGGCGTCTATCTGACTGACTGGGTCGGGTTCGATCCTGACCGAAGCACTGGCTTCCACTTACTGGTGCGCAACGCGGGCGGAAATATCGTCGAGACCGGCGGCACAACCGCGCTTGGGTGCGTCCGGCTCGGCGAGGATGAAGCCCGGCGGATGTTCGATTTCGCCTTTATCGGCATGCGCGTCGAGATCCATGACTAGCGGACCCCGCCAGCCGACGGCCAACGGCTGGCAGGGTCCGTCGGGTCTGATTCCCTGTGACACTACGCCGCCGGTCGGGATGCCGGGAAATCGTCTTTCTCAGGATGGGGATGATGGAGGCGGCGTAGGACCCGATTGCTGATCGCGCCGGTGCGGGGCTCGAACAGGAAGACGATCGCGAAGATCGTCGTGGAGACCAGCACGACGGCCGCACCCGACGGGACGCCCTGGTGATAGGAGAGATAGAGGCCTGCGACACCGGCAAGCGAGCCGGTCAGGCAAGAGAGGACGACCATCTTGCGCAGGTCGTTGGTCAGCAGGCGGGCAGTGGCGGCGGGCGTCACAAGCATTGCCAGCACGAGGATATTCCCCACCGTCTGCAAGGAAATAACGATGGCCATAGCGAGCAGCACGAGGAAGAGTTGGTCGTAGAGCCAGAGGTTGAGGCCATTGGATTTGCTGAAGGTGCGGTCAAACGAGATCATCGTCAGCTCCCGCCGGAAGAGCAGCAACACAGCGAGCACGATCATGCCGACGGCGACCGTGAGGGTGAGATCACTGCGGGTGACACCGAGGATCGAGCCAAAGAGGAAGGCGTTGAGGTCCCGGACATAGCCGCTCTGGGTCGACATCAGCGCGATACCAAGAGAGAAGGCGCCAACGAAGAGCACACCCACAGCCGTGTCGTTGTTGATGCGCCCGCTCTGGCTGATCGCGCCAATCCCGAGCGAGACGATGATGGCGGCGATAATGGCACCGACCAGAAAATTCCCGCCGAGAATGAAGGCAATCACCACGCCCGGAAAAATTGCATGAGCGAGGGCGTCACCAAGAAAGGCAAGACCACGCAAGGTGACGAAGACGCCCATCGCGCCGCAGATGATGCCGACAAGCGTAATGGCGATGAAGGCGTTCTGCATGAACGTGTGCTGCCAGGGATCCGTGAGCCACGCCGTCATCAGATAAGTGCCTCATCGGGGACCGGGGCGCTGGTATTACTGGCATGGACCACGATCACCTGCCCACCGAACGTCGTCCGGAGGATCTTCTCGCTCATGACTTCGGCGGGCGAACCCCTCGCGACAATTTGCCCGTTGAGCAGGATCACCTCGTCAGAGGTACTTGCTGCCTGCTGGAGGTCATGCGTCGCATAAACGACGGCTGTACCTTCGTTGCTGAGGCGCTCAAAAAGCTCGACGAGCATCTCCTGTGTGGGGATGTCCACGCCTGTGAAGGGCTCGTCCAGCAGCAAGACCCGGCCGCAGGCAAGGAGCGCCCGCGCAAGGAAAACGCGCTGCTGCTGGCCGCCTGAGAGTGCGCCGATCTGGGCAGCCGAAAGGTGGTCCATCTTCACTTCCTGCAACGCCTGGATCGCCTGGTCGCGATCTCGCCGGCTGAAGGGGCGCCAGCGGGGACGGGAGCGAGAGAGGCCAAGGAGCGTCGCTTCCAGGACTGATATGGGGAAGGTCCAGTCCGCTCCCGTGCGCTGAGGAACATAGGTGACGCTCTCATGGGCGCCGCTCAACGGAGTACCTGCAAGCTCGACGGAACCGTGGGAGGGCGGAATCATTCCAGCGAAGACCTTGAGCAACGTGCTTTTGCCCGCCCCATTTGGCCCCAGCAGGCTTACCGTGCGGCCGGGATAAATATCAAGGGTGATATCACGGAGCGCCGACCTCTCCTCGTAATGAACCGAGAGCTCCCTTGCTGTCAGGAGCGGTTTGCGGTCTTGCTGATGGGGTCCTGGAATCACCATGAGGAGACTTACCTGACGTGGGAGTGTTATGCGCCGCTACTAGCTAAGCCGGGTCGTGCGGCCGACAGTGGCGTTTCGCGGCACGTCGCGAGGCGAGGTGCTGTTGTCCCCGAGAATACATTTATTGATACGAAGTGTCAATAAATGGAGGCAATCGACGAAGTTATGGTGCGATCTCCGTGTCTGCACGCCGGGCACACGCCAAAGACTTCGAGCACATGATCCCGTATCTCGAAATCGGTGTTCCGTGTGAGCTCCTCCACCAGATCGTCGAGCGGACATGCAGTAAAGGTTACGGTGGTACCACAGCTCTCACAGAGAAGGTGATGCCGGAGGCCGGGCGTGCCCCAGATGTAGCTGGGATGACCGTCCGGTTGGACGATACGGGTCAGCACGTCGATAGCGGCAAGGACCTCCAGGGTCCGGTAGACTGTCGCGCGACCGATACGAGGTCCACCTCGCGTCTCGCTCAATTCGGTAACAAGCTGCTCGGCGGAAAAGGGCCGGGAGTGGCGAAGAACCGCATCGACAATCGCGGACCGCGGTGCCGTCAGGCGGTAACCATGCTCGCCGAGCACACGCTCGACCTCCGGTCGGGAGAGTGCCAGCGACTCGGTCTGGTGGATATGGTGCTCGTGTGTTGCCATGCCGTCTATGATACTCGCCCTGACGGGACTGCGTCTCATCTGGGAGCGAAGACTTCAGGCGCCAGCGTGGCGGTGATCGTGCAGAGGGGATCAATTGCACTAACCGTGGAGTGGGACAAGGCGCCAATGCCGCCCCGGCGAGATGCGATACTTATAACGTAGGATCCGTTGAATCGCTGACCAGGACAGGACTTGACCACGATGACGATGCCGCTCCCCGGGAGTCGACACCGGTGTTGGCTCTATGCGTTCGCCACACTGGCGCTTATTGCGCTGCTCTTCGGGCATATGGGAGTGCCCCTCGCAACCGCGCAATCTGGTAATCGCGTTGTCTGGGATGAGTACAACGTCGACTTTGTAGTCAATGACGAGGGCACAGTGCATGTCATCGAAACCCAGGTGGTCGAATTTGATGGCCGTTTCAGTACGGGTTTTGCAAATATCCCACTGACCGGAACCGAAGCTATCACCAATGTCAGCGTCAGCATCGCCGATAGTGCCAGCGAGGAGCCGCGAGCTGCGGAACAGGTGCGGTTCTTTAACGAGGAACCCGGCACGTATGCAGTTGAGGAAAATGCCGGCACCTTGGAGATCGATTACGCCTATGAGCCGACGAGCCCCCTTGGATCCGCCGAGGACAACACGCGCGTAATTGTTATCGAATACGATCTCATCGGTGCCATTCGCGTATACGAGGACCTCGAGCCGGCGAACCAGCAGTTACGCTGGGTGGCGATTGAGACGGACGTCACCGATATTGCGCCGATCCGGAGCTCGACGGTTACTGTCACCCTTCCCGAGCCGGTCGACCCGGCACAGACAGTGGCACGGCCTGAGGGTGTAGAAACCAATGGCCAGACATTTACGTGGAGGCAGAGCAACCTCGATCGCGGCGATCGTTTCGAGGTCAATCTCCAGTTTCCGCCGATAACCGCCGCGGCCGAGCCGGCATGGCAGGACCGCTTTGACCAGATTCGCGAGGAGCAGATCAATGCCGCAGGCCAGTCGGCCGTGGCTGGCACGCTCTTTCTTGGCGCCGGGCTGCTTCTGCTTGTCGGTGGCTCCGTGCTGCTTGCTGGGCTCTGGTACACCCGGGGCCGAGATCCTGAAATTGGTCTGGTGGCCGACATTGTCGCCGAGCCGCCTGACGATCTCCGCCCGGGTGCGGCGGGAACCTTGGTCGATGAGGAGACGCATACCCGTGATGTGATCGCCACGATGTTCGATCTCGCGCGGCGCGGTGTCATCCATCTCGACGAAAAGCAAACC
>JAUJLY010000243.1 GCA_030447145.1 Thermomicrobiales bacterium | reverse complement strand
GTCCAGCGTCATGACAGTGATAGCGAGGGCGATATCCTGGTTGGACATGGGTGGAACGGGGCATGCAATTCCTCGAATAGGTGTGTCGATCAGCCCTCGACACCTTTACCCCTTGCAAGCTGGAGCCGGGGGTGATCTGTCTGACGTATCCCTTCCGGGACCATTGACCTAGACTGCAAGGGTCTCTCTCCCTGAGACCCAAACAGACGTCCAATGGCATGCCGGGCGCCTGTCTGGGATCGTCGATCTTGATGAGGAAGACTTCTGGAGTCTAGGGCAGTGATCCGGGAATGAACAGACCGGACGGGCCAAACTCCTCAACTGATTGGAACCGACACCCAGCTGGAGCCGGCTGCTGAAGCATCAGGCATATCGTGGAGTTCGGAGAAGAACGACCACATTCCTGGACTTCGTGGCGGGCGGGTCATGATGGCACCCCGTCTGCGACGCGCCCTTCAAATGCGACGCAGGGGCTTCTCAGCAATTGCCCGTGCGAAGCGGAAGGATGAGCAGTGGTCGCGACCACCCTCGATGACACCTTTGGCATTCCCCGCGGCACGCCGGTTTACTCCTCCGACGGGGAGAAGCTCGGTGTGATGACCAACGCTGACCCCTACGAGATGGTCATCGAACACGGTGTCTTTTTCGTTCAGCATTACCACGTGCGTCTGTCGGATGTCGATCGCTATGACGACGGGAAGCTCATCCTGCGGCTCACCAAAGCCCAGGTCGAAGAGCACATCACCCCGGCGGAGTAGTCTCCCCTTTCGTCCCCTGAGGCGCAATGATCGCCCACGTGTCGATACCCCATTCTCCCTCCGAAGGAGGACCACATGCCCAAGGACAACCTTTCCGGCAAGAAGCTGGACCACATGAACCTCTCTGGCACGAATGTGTCGGAGTCGGACCTCTCCAAAGCCTCGCTCCGCCGGTCGCAGCTCAAGGGTGCCAAGCTGCACAACGCCAATCTGGCGGACAGTGACCTGCGCGGTGCCCATCTCGAACATGCGGATCTTTCCGGGGCCGATCTGCGTGGAGTTGATCTTGGCCGCACTGCCTCCATCGAAGGTGCGAAACTCGCCGGCGCCAAGGGTGTGTCCCCGGAGACGGTGGAGCAGGTAGCAGATGACCGCGTCATGAGCGTGCAGTGGGCAGAGGAGGCGGAGGAGTGGACTGTTCGCGGTCGACTTCAGGTGGCGCCCATGATTCAACGACTTCTTGCCGCGCTGACCGACCCTGCCTGGGTGGCAGAACCGTCCGAGACTCACGTGCTTCGACCCCTTCAGGAATCCGCTACTGCCGAAGGTTCTCCCTGGACCCTGGAGGAGACGGAAATAGGTGACGAAGCACTCATCGTGAATGTGATATGGGAGCGCCCCGAGACTACTATGCGGCGTCTGCGAGCTGATGTGTTCGGTCTCATTGGCACGATTGCCGAGACAGTCACCTTCGGCGAGCAAGCAAGAACAGATCAGGCGATGGAGTTCCGCATCGCGACCGGCATGCTCGCCGAGGACGGGCCGCTGGCCGCCCACGGTCATCTCATCCTGCTGCGTGTGGGTGGGCCGGCCGTTAGGCGGCTGCTTGCCCGAGGATAAGGAGCGCCGGAGGAAACCCCGCTTCGTCTTTCAGACGTGGAAAAGAGCGATCAGGCGAACGGTGGACAGCAGAGAGGGCGGGAAACATCACCGCCGTGTTGGTACTGCGCGAATCAGGGAGCCATCGGATGAAACCCCGGCACGCGCTCTTTCTGTTCCTGCTCGCCTATATCACGCTCAAGCGACTGGGCTGGATGATCCACTCGGACATGACGCCATATCGCACGGGGTCGACCGCCGCCTGGTTCGTGATCGGCATGGCGGCGATTGCCTTGACGATCCTTCGCTACGGCAGGCGTGAGTAATCGAGGGGCAGCCAGAGAGCCGCAAGGGAAGGCTGCTAGCTGAGAGCATGAAGAAGCAAAGGGATGAACGAGGTGCCAATGCGGATTATCGTCCACGAGTATGCGGCGATGTGCAAACCGGTGCGACGATTACCTTCTCCCCGGGGAACAGCAGCGCGCCGACCGGAGCTGATCCCCGTCACGGATGGGGACGGTTTACGGGAGTTCGACCAGGGAAGGACCCCATGAGTGACCAGGAGATGCAGGAGGCGCAGCGGTTAGAGTTCGTGGCGTGGGCGATCGCCCGGGGTGGTGGCTTTCATGATGCGGATTGGTCCACAGCGCTCACGGAGCAGGAGCGGCAGCGGTACCGGCAGGATGCCCGTGCAGCGATAGCGGCGATCCGCGAATACGATGCCGTCGTGCAGGACGGAAATGGGGAACCGCCTCCGAGGACGCACTTGGGACCCTAGCCGAGCTCCGCCCTTCTACATGAGTCAGCGGACCCAGGCACCGAAAGCCGTCCTCGCGATCTCGTTGAAGAGCGGATCACGCATGAATGGTTCGGCCAGCGCGGTGGATACCTCTTTCACCTTGGCAGAGATGATCGGGATCTCGAACATGAGCACGAGGGGCACATTTATGCTCCGCCATTATGCTGCCCCGGCTCCGCGGGCCTCAATGGGCCGCTGTGGGATCAACCGCTCAGTGGAGCGCTCATCGCCCCTTTCGGGCACCACATCCTGCAGCTCGACACGTCGAAATCGTTCTCAGTGGTATAGGGTCTGCCCCGGTGAGATAGATATGCGGGAAGAATTCGGCACGTTCGCCTAGAACGACAGGAGCATCGATGATGGAAAAAGATCCCAAGCCCTTTGAGCACAAACAGGATACCCAGGGGACGCATGTGAATGCGGAAAACAGCCTCGTGGTGCCTGTCACCGAAGAGGATGTGACTGCCACTACGAGGTCCGTCGATCGCGGTGCCGTCCGCATCGAGAAGGATGTGGTCGAGGAGCAGCAGACGCTTGAGGTGCCGGTGACCGAAGAAGAGGTGAACATCTCTCGTCGGGTTGTCGATCGGGTGGTCGATCCAGCGGAACTCGCAGTTGAAGGGGAAACGATTCGTGTTCCCATTCATGGCGAAGAGGTCGAGGTCGAGAAACGGACCCACCTCAGTGAGGAGATTGATGTCACCAAGGGCGCCGTGACCCACAACGAAGAGGTGATAGAAACGGTTCGGCGGGAAGAAGTCCTGATCGATGGCGAGGGTCAGAGCGAGCGAAGCGACGACGCAGCGGCAAGGAGCACGCTCTCGTCTCCGCAAGAGGATCAGGCAGAAGCAGAGTCAAAGACCGGACGCTTTCTCGGGATGCCCTACGACTGGCGCAAGCCGTCCTGGGAACGGATCAGGTCGAATCTTTGGAACCCGGAGAGTGACCGCATCGCGGTACGCAAATCCTCCGGCTGGGGATATGAGGTAAACCTCCATGCGCTTTTCCAAAGGGCCAGAGCGATTGGCAAGCGATAGCGAGTTCCGCTTCTTCTCTTCCTGGTGCAGATGGGATCAGGGGCATGAACCCTGTGAGCCAATGACGCACACGAACCTGGAGCCACCCAGTAGGACGTGCTGTAGTCGTCGGTAGCGCGATGCGGAAACGTGATGAGCCTCGGAGAGAGGGTCGTCGGTATTCTCCTCGCCATGTGGGCGTACGTTGATGCGCTTCTGATAGTCCGGCTTGGAGGTGTACCAGGGAGTGTCGACAGTCGGGGTGGAGGTGGCACCGGGAAGTATTGTGGAAACAATTGGAAGCTGTGTCGCACGGACTTCGCGAAAGAGGCAGCATGACATCGAGGACCGACCCTGAAGCACTTGCCCTGTTTCAAAACACTCCTGAAGAACTCATGGCAGCGGGTTGGCGCCTGTCTGAGCAGGACTCGGTCGGGTACCTGGAGGACGACCCAAGCCAACGCTCGCAATACGCGAGCTATGTCCGAGCTGGCGACGGTGTCGAGGTGTACGGCGAAAGCAACGGTCCACGTTCGCAGGAACTGCGCGATGAGCTGTTCGAGCGGATGCGCTTGCAGTCGGACCTCTAACATTTCCACGGTGAACGGTGGTGCTGGAGTGGATACGGACGTGGATAGCGATCCTCCGGCCCGCGTGCTGGACGAGACAGCAACCTACAGTGCCCGGTTTCGTGGGCGGATCCGCCGACTGCATGCGACGGTCAATGGAGACATCACCGTTGAGCAGGCGTTAGCACAGTGGGGCGAGATCGTTCGCGTGTTTGGGATGGAGGTTGCTGAACAGCAACTGTCGGCGATGGAGCGGAAGGCGGGTATAGACTCGTGAGCTAGTAAACTGGCGACTCGAGTGGACCTTCCCTGTCAGCACACTGCCTACTCGTCAACGGCTCCCGGACGCATCAGGAGCCACGTGGATCGAGGGAGTGAGCCGGTAGGATTGGATGGGAAAGGATGCGTGCTTACCATGGACGAGCGGAGGATCGACCATGACCAAGCCCCTGACGCCCGAGGGGATCGAGGAACTGGCCCTCACCTATGCCCAGGAATACCGGCTCCCGGTGGATCGGGTGAAGCTGCTGATCGAGGCGTGTGAACGCTTCGATCCCACCCATAAGACCTTGGCTGTGGCCCTGGCCCTGTTGAGCCAGCATGTCACGATCAGCACCATCGTGAAGGCAGTGATCCAAGCCGATGCGGCCGTCACCCAACAGCCGGAGTCCTTCCAGCCATAGGACCTCGTCGTGGGGACGATCCCACCTGATCAGGCACTGGATTCCGACACCCCATGCAATCCGGCGGTGAATCAGCATGGCACACAATCTGCAGTCCTGAACGTGGCGGTCCGAGCGATTCTAGTGGGTGTAACTCGTAAAACAGTATCCTCGGTTTCTATGTGGTCGGGTTGCTTTTCCCCATGCGCACCGGCAATCTCTCGCACATGCGCCCGGGCACGACAATGGCCCCGCAGGAAGCACAGGAGCCCCATCGGGAGCTACCATTGCACGTGGACGATCCTGGCATGATTCAGATGGATTCCAGGGCCACCCCCTCGTGTTCCTCGATGGAAAGCACCTAGGGTGTGGAGTGATCAGCGCCCGGCTCAACCGCCTCCTTGAGCGGAGTCAGCCACCGCAACGTGAGGAAGTTGACCAATCCCAGGACAATCGCAATCTCCAAATGGTCGAACGCCACAGCCAGACCGATCGCCCCGGTATTCCAAATGCTCGCCGCGGTGGCGGTCCCACGTACGCTGCCACCTTTCTTGAGGATCGCCCCACCACCGATAAACCCGATGCCGCCCAGCAAGCCCTGGATAACACGCGACTGGGCATCCGGACTGGTCCCGGCAAGATCCTTGGCAACCAGCAGATAGCCGCACCTGGCCAGTGCGACCAACGGGAAGGTGCGAAGCCCCATGCCGTCACCACTGCGCTCACGCTCCCAGC
>JAUJLY010000242.1 GCA_030447145.1 Thermomicrobiales bacterium | reverse complement strand
GGGGGACCCGGCAGACGAACCTGCTCCGCTGGGGTCGGGATCAGGGATATGCGCGAGCCGTGCTGATGGCCTCGGACTCGCCGCATCTGCCGGTGTCGACGGCGCTGGACGCCTTCGTCCTGCTTGATGCGCACGATGTCGTAATCGGACGGGTGAGGGACGGTGGCTACTACCTGATCGGGATGCGCGGGTTCCACGACCTTCTCGCCAACGTCGCGATGAGCACCGCCTCGGCGGCGGATGGGGTCGTTCTGGCAGCGGATCGAATGGGGCTGTCGGTGGGTGAGTTGGAGGAGACCTTCGACATCGATGAGGAAGCCGACCTCGCCGCCCTCATTGGTCTGCTCGACGACTGCCCCGAGCTGTGCCCGGCGACACGGGCCACCCTCACTCGCCTTGGCCGGATGCCGGCATCCTGACCCGGCGCCGTCCCGTAGCATCTCCAGTTTCCTCAGGACCAACCGCACGGTGCTACAAGTACACTGGGCAGGAGGATTACGAAGAGCGAGAGGCTGGGCTCAGCAATCCTCTCGATATCCTCATAATCAACTACGTCATGCGCCAACTGATCATGACCCAGAGCACTGACAGCCGGATCTTCGACCAGCATTCTCAGAACCTCCAATTCCTTGTACTGGATGAGTTCCATACGCATTGAGGCCGGCAGGACGTTGCCATGCTTGTCCGACGCGTGCGCGACCGCATCAACTATTCCCGGCTTCAATGCATCGGCACGAGCGCGACGACGGCGTGCATGGGTTCCCGCCAGGAATGGATGTTCAGATTTCGAGGAATCCAGACCCCAACCAACGTGCGCACGGCGATCTTTACGGCTTTGCCACTCGTGGGAGGGGTCAATTCGTTACCTGTCGTCTTTCTGGCCGAATCAGATGCGTATACAGGGTATGGCTTTCTGGCAAGCTTTAGCTCCTTCGTTTTGGATTTCGTTACACGGCGGAAGATGGGAAATCCGAACCTCAATTTCTTCATGGTCAAGCAACTTCCCGTCCTGCCGCCGGTGACGTATACGCCGACGTTGCTCGACCTGATCGTCTCACCCGTGCTGGAGTTGACCTACACCCTGTACGATGTCGCGCCGTTCGCCCGCGACCCCGGCTATGACGGCCCACCATTCATCTGGGACGAGGAGCGCCGGGCACACCTGCGCGGAGCTGAACGGCATCTGCGCTCATCTCTACAGTCTCTCCCGCGACGACTTCGCGTATATCCTCGGCACTTTCCCGATCGTCGAGCGAAACGACATCAAGGAGCATGGCGAGTTCCGTACGAAGCGCCTCTGCCTGGAGGCGTATGACCGCTTCGCGCAGGACCCGGCGGTGGTCGCCGCGATGCCAGCGGTGGGTGTGGCATAACGATTATCGCTGCCATGGCGATCGGTGACTCGGGGCTTGATAGATCGGAGGGGCCGTATGTTCAACAAGGATGCGTATGAGCCAGAGCATTTGGAGCTGGCACTGTTCCTGGACGTCGAGGATGCCTGTAACGGTGATGAGGCCCTGTCGAATGCACTGATGGCGATGTTCGGCTGGACTGGGGAGACGCCGCTGACGGATCGTGCCGCGAGCGAGGCATTTGGCGTTGACCCGGGAGCATTGCAGGGCGCGAGGGACCGGCTGACGCGATACGCCCGGTCGAACGCGCCGAGCCAGCTGGAAGGGGTGCAGGAGAAGCTGGAGGCGATGCTCCCCTTCCCGCTCCCGACGCTTGGCGAGTGGTTGGCCAATAACGGGTACACTCGCTGCCGGTCGTTTCCCATCGACGCCCTGCTGAACGCGTTCGAAGTATACGAGCTTCCCATGTGGTTCCGGGCGCAATCTACCGAGCACACCAAGTGGTTGGTGCAGCTCCCGCAGCATGACGTTGACGTGTCGTTCGTCGATGAGGTGGTCCGAAAGGCTCTCTCGCTCGCTCCGCAGTGGGGCGTGATCGATGTCGACGATTTCGAGTCACTGCAACGGTACTTCCTGAAGCCCGGACGTCTGGAGGAGGCGTGGGCAGCCATTGATGCCAGCCCGCAGCTTGCCTCCATGGACGGCACCTCGTTCGTGATCTCGAGATATCCGCAAGAGGATGCCAAGATCGTCCTGCGGCTCGATCGTTTGCTCTCGCTGCACGGCGCGGTGCCGCTGGAAATCGCCCGCATGCAGATCACGCGGGACGGTCGCGACGGTGTGTTGCCGGAGGGCGATCATGACCCGTTCGAGGAGTTCGTGCGCTATTGCGCGTATTACGACATCGAGGATGGCGACGTGGTGTCCCGGCGCGATCTGGTGATCGATCAGGAGCTGTCCGCACGCGAGCAACCGGTGATCCTGGCGCTGGTTGAGCGTCCAGAGGGGGCAACAGTCGCGGATCTGGTGGTGGCGACGCCGGCCACTATCGACGAGACCCAGGTATGGGGCGTTGTGACATCCAGCTCGCTGGTGGTGTCGCTTCCGGACGAGCGATATGCGCTCCTCGAACCCTCAATGTATGAAGTGTTGCTTGACGAGGGGCAAGTTGTCGCCACGCCAGACTCCAGATTGAGCGCACCTGTACTGCCCACCCCGCCCTCGACCGTCGATGTCGATCTGGTGGACTTGGCGGAGCTGGGGCATTCAGGGAAGCATTGGTGGACGATGTATGCTGGCCCGATCCCGAAGCACAACCTGGACGGCGCGCTGAAGGGACAGCAGAAGTACATGCCGATCATCGATCCGCAGACCCAGCAGTGTCTGGGAATGGTGCGGACGAGTCGCGTCTTCAACAAGTTCACGAGCGGTATTCCATCCGTCTTGGCGAACGACAAGGGGCTGACCGGGGTGGAGTTGCCGAGGTTTTGCTCGCAGGATGATCTACAGCATGCGCTTTCCGAGGCCTCATTCGTCTTCTATAACGACGGGACCAGGACCGGGCAGGAATCATGGGGCATCGTCCAGCGGCAAGACGTTGGATGGTGATCGTTGCTGTCCGCACGATATGAAGGGGCTTGGGGCGATGCAGGACAGAAGCACAGTTCCGTCGGCCGCGGACGAGTTACTGCGGAATCTTGCTGAAGGGTTGTTGATCGCTTCAGCACAGGTGCCGAGCGTCCTTTCGGGAGAAGCTGCTTCCATCGCCCCGGTTGTCCAATACATTCGGGTGCAGAAGGTCACCAATCAACGGGAATTCCAGCTCTCCGAGCCAATCCTTCATCCAATCGACAACCCAGAGGTACTCGTCGTTGGGTTCAACCCCAACTATGGCGAGGATGAGATCATCCCGCGCTATGGCAGCACGCTTGAGGAATACGTTGATTTCTATGCAAACCGCTTTGCACCGCACCGTCGCGACATCTCGGGGCGCCCGGCAGGGCAGCAGGTTGGTGACAGAGCGATCTACCACATTGGCCATTACACAGTGGTTGAGCGACTACTAGCCGAGGTTCTCGGAACGGAGGCGGCGCTTGGCATTAACACTGTCTACTGCGACGCAATCCCCTGGAAGTGGAAACGGGAGCGGTTCCCCGGCTTCCGAAAGGCGGACGCCGGCAAGGCATACCAGCGACTGGAGAGGATTATGCTGGCACTTCAGCCAAAGGTCATCCTGACGCTTGGTGACCGGACCGCGAGGATTGTTGGTGACTGGACTCGCAACCAGCCGAGGCCGGGACGTACCCATGGAGATTGGCCGGTTTGGCATGTCGCCACCTACCACCCGGATGCGCGAGGCGGGAAGTTTCATGCAAACCGCACTGCGGTACAGTCGGCCATCGCGACTGCCCTGATATCTGAACGACCGGAGCGACGACATGAATGAGTTCACGGGAATCGTAGGGTTAAGAAGTCAATGATGATCGATGGCACCATTTCCCCTCCTCTTGTAGACATGTCCGATCGCGAAATCCTTGCGCTTTGGGCAGGAACCATGACCGAGTTGCAGCGGCGCGGCATCCTCCGCTCTGACAACTCACCAACCGGGGACTATGCCGAGTGGATCGTGTCTAAGGCGCTTGGCCTGTCGCTCGAGGGCAACTCGACTGCGGGGTACGATGCGGTCGGTCCGGACGGCACGAGATACCAAATCAAGGCACGCCGGTTGATGACTGCGAAGACCTCGCGCCAGTTGAGCGCGATCCGGAACCTCGACAAAGATCCGTTCGACTACCTCATCATTGTGCTCTTCGGGCCGACGTTTGATGTACTCGAGTGCTGGCAAGTACCCATCGAGGTGGTGCGCGAGTATGCCGGCGAAAACCTCTACGTCAATGCGCATCGGCTCCACGCCAGTGGTGCGGTGTTGAAGGATTTGCGGACCATTCGGCTGGCCGCCGTCGAGAAGTGGAGAAGCTAGGCGGCTACGTATCGGGGGTAAAAATCTCAATAAAAACATGGTCCTGCTCCTGCAACGCACGAAGAAAACTCTTGGTCAGCCTGTTTCCAAAGCAATACGTGCCCAGTCGGTCGGACGTGTGGCCACTTGGGCTTTCCACCAATTTGGCACTCAACCTCTGCGGGATATTGCATTCTGCCACTGGTTCGCCGGCTTCGATAATCTTCCGGGGCCTGATTGTATGTAAGCATGCGGTTCACCAACGCCACGATCCTCGGATCGATCGGTAGCGTCGTAACTCCCGGCCACGGTAACGATATGCGCCCAGGTGT
This sequence comes from Thermomicrobiales bacterium, assembly GCA_030447145.1. Taxonomy (GTDB): domain Bacteria; phylum Chloroflexota; class Chloroflexia; order Thermomicrobiales; family UBA6265; genus UBA6265. Next base: position 718 of record JAUJLY010000242.1, on the reverse strand, counting down.
TGGCCTTAAATCCTTTTTTATGCTAATCGTCACATCGTCGAAGCCAAGCTCTCTTTCCTGCAACTTTCACCATTGGCTGTCATCCATGACCATTGCGAGATACTGCAAATTATCGTCAATCACCTCCGGCGCATCATTGAACAGAGCAGGTCATCCCCCGATGATCCGTTTCAGTGTTGGCTAGTCGATGTCGAGTCATAGTTTGTGAGGTCATCGCTACTGCCTAAATTCCTGCGAAGGCGACGTAGCAGCAGCGGTGATCGGGTCCTCGTCCTCATCGGTCTAGGGGAGCAGCATCACCGGTACATTGTGTCCAGTACTGCAACAACGGCCAAACACAAGGTTCGGCCGAGAACCGGTGCCTCCATTTCCCTGGCGCGTATCGCGGCGGCAGCCATGCAGGAGAGGTCAGGGACAGGAGAGGCTGAAAGTGCTTGCTCGACCGGAGCGGAAACCAGTATCCGTTCCGGTTCGGCAGGGTGACGTCCAGGAGCCAACGATTCATCACGTGGCGTTCGTGAACGCGTGGAGGGAGGGCTGGGCGGCGCTCGATCTCGGGCGAAGATGGACGCCCTCGATATCGAGCAGGGCCTCCTTGATCTGCGGTCCACCGGTGTACCACCCCATCGCGCCATTGGCGAGCACGACCCGGTGGCAGGGGATTACGACCGGAACCGGATTTCGACCCAGGGCATTGCCGACCGCCCGGGAGGCACCT
>JAUJLY010000014.1 GCA_030447145.1 Thermomicrobiales bacterium | reverse complement strand
GCGCGGTCGCGGTGCCGGCAGGGCGGCCATGCAGGCACTGATCGATGCCGCCCGGAATGCCGGTCTCGAAAAGCTCGTCTCGCGTGTTTTTATTGAGAACGTCTCGAGCCGGCGCTTGCTACGTTCCATCAGGTTTCGCGAGGTCGGCGTCTACGAACGACACGCGAAACTCGATGATGTCTGGCGGGATGTGGTCATCGTCGAGCTGCTTTTGCAGGATCACGAAGGTGAGCCACACGGCGCCCTCTGGCAATCCGATCTGCCGACGCTCCAACTCTGGCCCGAACTGACACCGGGTCTTGAAGTTTTGATTGAGAAGCGCAACGAATTCGGCAAGGATGGCCCCATCTACCCCGGGACGATCATCGAGTCGTCGGTTCCTGAGCCGTGGATCGAGGTCAGGGCAACGTGGACGCTCGGCCAGGTTCAAGTCAGCGGCCTGAGATTCGAGATCGACGATGAGCTGCGGGAGTTCTTCTCGCCGCGACATCCCTTCAACGCCTTTGCTGTTTACTCGCCCAAAGGAGAACTTCGTGGCTGGTATGGCAATGTGACCAGGCCCGCGCGGTGTGAACGCCGGGATGGCACCCTTCTGGTGGCGTGGCCGGACATGATGCTCGATCTGGTCATGCTGCCCGATGGTACATCCGTTGATCTCGACGACGACGAGTTGACTGAATCCCGGTTCCCTCAACGCGAGCCTGATATGACCCGACAGATGTTTGATGCACGCGAGACCCTGCGAGGTTTACTTCACGAAGGGTTCTTCCCCATCCGGTAGCCCCCGCCTCGTGTCCGGGCTGCTCCCCAGACGATCATGCTCTCAGATGCAGGGTTACAATTCCCGCTCGCTCAATCGGAGAATCTCGCGGCGAGCGGCTTCTCTCCATCGCTCCCGGCCATCCACCCCCGAACGGGGCTCCTCCTCCTTGTCGCCACCAGGAAGCGACGCCAGTGCGGCAACAGCGGCACTGATCGCTACCAACTCTTCCGGAGCCGGTTCTGGATGCACGCGGATTCGCACAGGTTCAGGATCCTCGCTCATAGAGGAATATTCCCGTGCTTGCGCTTCGGTGCCGCGACTCGTTTCGCCCGTGCGAGATCCAGTGCCTTGATAACCCATGGCCTCGTGGTTCGCGGCTCGATCACGTCATCGATATACCCACGGGAGGCCGCCTGGTAGGGACTGGCGAAGAGATCCTCGTAATCCTTGATCAGTTCTGACCGCCGCGCAGCAGGATCCTCGGATGCCTCAAGCTCCCGCCGGAAGACCAGCCCCACGGCGGCATCGGGACCCATCACGGCAATCTCCGCGGTTGGCCATGCGACATTGAAATCGGCACCGCTGTGCTTCGAGCACATGACGACATAGGCCCCGCCATAGGCCTTACGCGTGATGACGGTCACTTTCGGCACGGTTGCCTCACAGAAGGCGTAGAGCAATTTAGAGCCATGCCGAATGATGCCGTTGTACTCCTGATCGGTTCCCGGGAGGAATCCGGGCACATCCACGAATGTCACGAGCGGGATATTGAACGCATCACAGAACCGCACGAACCGCGCACCCTTAACGCTGGCCCCAATGTCCAGCGTACCGGCAAGCACAGCTGGCTGATTCGCGACGATCCCGACGCTCTGGCCGTCCAACCTGCCAAACCCAACGATCAGGTTACGGGCGTAGTCAGACTGAACCTCGAAGAACTGCCCCTCATCGAGCACCTCTCGCAGGACCTGGTGCATGTCATAGGGTCGCGAGCTTTGCTCCGGGACAATCTCGTCCAGAGCCGACGACTCCCGATCAGGGTCGTCCTCCATCTCGAAGGCTGGAGGATCATCCAGATTGTTGGAGGGCAGGAAGGAAAGCAGATAGCGAACCTGCTCGTTGAGGTCATCCTCGTCGGCCGCACGAAAATGGGCGACGCCGCTCCTTATACTGTGGGCTTCAGAGCCACCAAGATCTTCCAGCGTGACCGTCTCTCCGGTCACCGTCTTGATCACGTCCGGGCCAGTGATGAACATCTGTCCGATGCCATCGACCATGAAAATGAAATCCGTCATCGCCGGGGAGTAAACGGCGCCACCGGCGCATGGACCGGCGATGATCGAGATTTGGGGGACAACACCAGAGGCTCGGACATTCCGGAAGAAGACATCACCATAGCCTGCTAGGCCCTCGACACCCTCCTGGATGCGTGCCCCGGCGGCGTCATTGATTCCAATGATCGGGCAGCCATACTGCTCGGCCAGATCCATGAGCTTGACCATCTTCTCCGCATATGCTTCGCCCAGGGAGCCGCCGAAGATCGTGAAGTCTTGCGAGAAGACGGCTACCTTGCGGCCATCGATGGTACCGAAACCCGTCACCACACCGTCACCGAATGGCTTGGCCTTGCCCATCCCGAACTGGGTTGCGCGGTGCCGAACAAATGCATCGAGTTCCAGAAAGGAGCCCTCGTCAAGAAGCGCGTGAACGCGATCAAGGGCACTCCGCTTGCCGCGTCCACCCTGTTTTTCGCGCGCCTCGGCATGCTGCTTCGCCATGTGCTCGCGGAACTCCGCGAGATGCTGCGCTTTCGAGCTCGTTGCGTCCGCCGTTACATCAGTCATCCGATGGCTTCCCTTCCCTGCTCCCTCCGGTCCTGCTGCGTGGCATTGTAGCGGGAGGCGAAGCATCTGCGCCCTGCCCTGCATACATCAGGAATCCCTCTGCCCCGTAACCATCATGCGCGACGACACACGGTTCCGTACACTTGTCCCCTGAAGACCGGGCACCCCATGGCCCGATGCTGCGCAATGGGAGGCCCGTGAAGGACCAGCATGCCACGTAACATCTACATCACGTCCGCGGAAGGTCATACCGGGAAATCGACGGTCGCGCTCGGTTTGCTGACCACGCTCAAGCGATCCGGCAGGAATGTCGGCGTGTATCGCCCCGTCTCCCGCTCCCGCAACGCGCCGGACCACGTCCTCGAATTCCTGCTCAGTCAATTGGATCATGTCGTTCCCGCGGCCGAATGCATCGGTGTAACGTACGAGGATGTCCATACCGACCCGGAAGGGGCGCTAACCCGTATCATCACGCGATACAAGGCGATGGAACATCGTCACGATGTAGTGATCATTCTCGGTTCGGATTACACCGATGTCTCCTCGCCAACAGAACTCGGGTACAACGCCCGAATCGCCGCAAACCTTGGTGCGCCTGTCCTGCTTGTGCTCGGCGGCCGCAGCCACGATGAGACGGCGTCGGTACAAAGCCACGTGCTGGGCGGTCAGGGACGAGCTGCGTCAGAGATGTACCAGACTGCGGACGGAGCGCTCACCGAACTCCAGGATGAGCACGCCCAGCTCGTTGCCGTGATCGCCAACCGGGTCGATACCAACATACTCGAAGAGGTCACCGCTTCTGTCCAGCAAGCCGTCCGTCCATCCGGCGAGATCCCGGTCTGGTCAATTCCGGACGACCCGGTGCTTGTCGCGCCCACGCTTGCTGAACTCTCGGAGATGCTCGATGGCCACCAGTTGAAGGGTGATCCCGAACTGCTGCACCGCGAAGTACTGGCATACGTGATCTCTGGTATGTCCCTGGAGAACATCCTGGTTCGCTTGACCGAAGGCGCAGCCGTGGTCGTTGCGGGAGATCGCTCGGAGGTGCTGCTCGCGATCCTCATGGCGCACAGCGCCGATACCTTTCCCCAGCTCTCCGGCATCACCCTCAATGGTGGCTTCCCAATCTCTCCGACGATAGAGCGTCTCATCTCCGGCATCGGCATCAATCTCCCGATTATCAGCACCGACCTGAATACATTTGAGACTGCACTACGGATTACGCGAGCCCGAGGCAAGGTGACAGCGACCTCACAGCGCGAGATTGATGTCGCACTCTCCCTCTTCGACGAGCACGTAGACGAGGACGCGCTGATCTCACTGCTCGACATGGACCGTGCGCACGTGGTGACACCACTCATGTTCGAATATCAGATCATCGAGCGCGAACGGAAGCACATCGTTCTGCCTAAGGGCGAGGACGATCGCGTACTCCGGTCGGCGAGCACCCTGCTCCAGCGTCACGCCGCTGAGCTGACAATACTCGGGGACAAGGACGACATTACGAGTCGCGCCGCCTGCCTGGACCTCGATCTCTCCGCGGAGCGCATTGTCGGCCCGCACGACCCGTCTCTCGTCGAACGGTTCGCGGAGGAGTACGCCAGGCTACGTGCCCACAAGGGCATGACAATAGCGAAAGCACGCCACATCGTCACGGATGTCTCCTACTTCGGCACCATGATGGTGCACATGGGCCTCGCCGACGGCATGGTGTCCGGTGCCGCGCATACGACGGCCCATACGATCAAGCCCTCGTTCGAGATCATCAAGACCACGCCCGATGTCTCAGTCGTCTCCAGTGTCTTCTTCATGTGTCTTGAGGACCGGGTGCTGGTCTACGGCGACTGCGCAGTAAACCCGAACCCGACGGCAGAGCAACTGGCCGATATCGCGATATCCTGCGCGAGAACCGCAGCCCGGTTCGGCGTTGAGCCACGAATCGCGATGCTCTCATATTCCACCGGGGAATCGGGCGCGGTCGACGATGTCGAGCGCGTGAGGACCGCAACCCGGTTGGTCCGGGAGCGCCGGCCCGATCTCCTTGTTGAGGGACCGATCCAGTACGATGCCGCTGCCGATGCTTCAGTCGCGGCAGCGAAGATGCCGGGCTCCAAGGTCGCCGGACGGGCCACAGTGTTTATCTTCCCGGACCTCAATACCGGGAACAACACCTACAAAGCGGTGCAGCGAAGCGCAGGGGCCGTTGCGATCGGCCCGGTGCTGCAAGGCCTCCGCAAGCCGATCAACGATCTGTCGCGCGGTGCCTTGGTCGAGGACATCGTCAACACCGTTGCAATTACCGTGATCCAGGCGCAAGGAGAAGGCGGGTCAGCATGAGTGTGGTTCTGGTGGTGAACTCGGGCTCATCATCCATCAAGTACCAGATCATTGAGATGGAGACGGAAGAGGTCCTGGGCAAGGGCCTGATCGAGCGTATCGGCACCGGAAATGGTGCGATCACGCACACGGGCCCCGAGGGCGAGCACAGGTCAGAACGACCGATTCCCGATCATGCGGCTGGCTGCCAGGCGACGACCGACGCCTGCAACACGTATGGTCCGAGACTGGATGAGGTACCAATCGTGGCGGTCGGGCACCGGGTGGTGCAGGGCGGTTCCCGATTCGTTGCGCCAACGGTCATCGATGATGCCGTGGTCAGGATAATCGAGGAGATCAGTCCCCTGGCCCCACTGCACAACCCACCGAACCTGCTGGGGATTACCGCCGCCCGCCAGGCGTTTCCTCATCTCCCCCATGTTGCGGTCTTCGACACCTCCTTTCACCAAACCATGCCGGCAGAGGCGTACACCTACGCGATCAATGCGAACATTGCGAGTCAGTACCAGGTCCGCAAATACGGATTCCATGGCACCTCCCATAAATATGTCTCCGAGCTCGCAGCCAGCTATCTGCAGTTGCCACCAGGGGACGTCAACACCATCGTGCTCCATATCGGCAATGGCGTTTCCGCCTGCGCTGTCCGAGGTGGTATCTCTGTTGATACGTCCATGGGGATGACGCCGTTGGAGGGCCTGGTGATGGGCACTCGCAGCGGAGATATCGACCCGGGGATCATCTTCCACCTTCACCGCGAGGCGGGGATGCCGATCGACCAGCTTGACGACATGCTCAATCGTCACAGCCGCCTGCTTGGCATGACGGGAAGCTCGGACATGCGAGATGTACTCGCATCCGTACAGCATGGCGAGGGACATGCCAAACTTGCCCTCGATGTCTACTGCTATCGCTTGAGAAGTTACGTAGGGGCGTATTACGCGCAGCTTGGCAAAGTCGACGCCATCGTATTCACCGCCGGGATGGGCGAGAATGCGGCCGAAGTGCGAGCCCGCATGCTCTCCGGGCTCGAGCACCTGGGCATCCGGCTCGATGCCGCTCGCAACACTTCACCTGATCGTGACATCCGCTCCATCTCCTCCGACGATTCTCCTGTCGCCGTCCTGGTCATCCCGACTCCCGACTAACGAAGCACTGGAGATCGCGCGGCAGACTCTGGATGCAATTACGCAAGGGACCGGCGGAGCCTGAAGTGAGCAACCACCGTCCTCCCCTCTCTGTCATTGCTCTGGCATGGTGAACTAGACACCGGTACCAAAAACAGGCGGGTGGGTTACTCCACCCGCCTGTTTCGCGTATCTCAACCGTGACCAGAGCCTGGAATCAGGATGCCTTGCTCTCATCGTCGTCGACTTCGCGGAATTCGCCCTCGACGGTCGACTCATCGTCCGGTTGTGAACCAGCACCCGCGCCCGCATCACCTGCGAAGCCGCCCGGGAATCCGCCTTCGGCGCCACCCATATCGGCTCCAGCCGCGCCAGCGGCCTCGTACATCGCTGAGCCCGCCTTCTGGAGGGATTCCATCAGCGCATCATGTGCCGGCCGGATCCGGTCGATGTTCTCGCGATCGTTCTCGAGAACGTCCTTGACATCGGCGATCTTCGCCTCGAGATCTGACTTCAGGTCGTCCGGGATCCTGTCGCCGTTCTCCTCTACGAGCTTCTCGGCCTGGAACATCAAGCTCTCGGCGTTGTTGCGGGTCTCGATCGCCTCACGCCGCTTCTGGTCCTCGCTGGCGTGCTGCTCGGCTTCCGTGACCATCCGCTGGACCTCGTCCTCGGAAAGACCAGAGGAGCCAGTGATGGTGATCTTCTGCTCCTTGCCCGTGGCGGAGTCCTTCGCGGTTACGTTGAGAATGCCGTTCGCGTCAATGTCGAAGGTGACCTCGATCTTCGGCACACCGCGCGGTGCCGGCGGAATGCCGTCCAGGATGAAGCGGCCGAGGCTCTTATTGTCGGCGGCCATCGGGCGCTCACCCTGGAGAACGTTGATCTCCACCTGCGGCTGGCTGTCGGAGGCCGTCGTGAAGCTCTGGCTCTTGCGAGCCGGAATCGTCGTATTGCGCTCGATCAGCGGTGTAGCGACACCGCCGAGTGTCTCGATCGAGAGCGTCAGCGGGGTCACGTCGAGCAGGAGAATGTCCTTGACATCACCGCCGAGCACGCCGCCCTGGATCGCCGCACCGATCGCAACCACCTCATCCGGGTTGATACCCTTGTGCGGCTCCTTGCCGAAGAAGTCCTTGACTGTCTTCTGGACGGCCGGCATTCGGGTCTGACCACCGACGAGCAGGGCCTCATTGACCTCGCTCTTCGAGAGGCCGGCGTCCTTGAGCGCTGATTCCATCGGCGCCTTTGTCCGATTGATCAGGGGCGCCACCAGTTGCTCCAGCTTCGAGCGAGTCAGCGGCACATTGAGGTGCTTCGGACCACTCGCGTCGGCCGTGATGAACGGCAGGTTGACGTCGGTCTGCTGGGTGCTGGAGAGCTCAATCTTCGCCTTCTCGGCCGCTTCCTTGAGGCGCTGGAGAGCCATGCGATCCTTGCGGAGATCGATGCCTTCCTGCTTCTTGAACTCGTCCGCGAGCCAGTCGATGATGACCTGGTCGAAGTCATCGCCACCGAGGTGCGTGTCGCCATTGGTGGCAAGCACCTGGAAGACGCCCTCGGAGAGATCCAGGATCGAGATGTCGTAGGTACCACCACCGAGGTCGTAGACCGCGACCTTCTCGTCACCCTTCTTGTCGAGACCATAGGCCAGCGCGGATGCCGTCGGCTCGTTGATGATGCGCAGAACTTCCAGCCCGGCGATGCGGCCGGCGTCCTTGGTGGCATCACGCTGCGCGTTATCGAAATAGGCGGGAACCGTGATGACCGCCTTGTCGACCGTCTCACCGAGATAGGCCTCTGCGTCCGTCTTTAGCTTTTGCAGGATCATCGCGGAGACTTCCTGCGGGCTGTACCACTTGTCACCCATCTTCACCTGCACGTCACCATTCGGCGCCGCCTGCAGGGCATAGGGAACCAGCGACTTGTCGCGCTCCACCGCCGGGTCGTTGAACTTGCGTCCAACAAAGCGCTTGACGGAGGAAACGGTGTTCTCCGGGTTCGTCACTGCCTGGCGGCGGGCAAAGCGGCCGACGAGGCGCTCCCCGCTGTTGGTCACCGCAACCACCGATGGCGTCAGGCGCTCGCCCTCGGCATTCGGGATCACGACCGGCTCACCACCTTCAATGGTTGCCATGACCGAGTTCGTCGTTCCAAGGTCGATACCGATTGTCCGTCCCATAGTGCTTGTTCTCCTTTGAGATCTGCGGTTTCCCGCGATTCTGTGCCCGATTGTTGCTTGGGGCTGGCCCTCGTCTATGCGTCAAAATGCTCGCTGTTCTCGCCAGTATCTGTATCAGTGGCAGCGTCTCCGGTCTTCACCATCGCCGCCCGCAAGAGAGTGTCGCCGAGCTTGTATCCCTTTTGATACACCTCAACTACCGTGCCTCCACTGGTGCCCGGTTCCGAAGCAACCGCTTCGTGAACGGAAGGGTCAAAGGGCTTGTTCAGTGCGTCGATTGGTTCAACACCGGCACGCTCGAGGATTCCCTGGAGCTTTTGGTGGATCATCGAGATCCCGGCCAGCCACCCTGATCCCTGATCCTTCTCCGGCACAGCTCCCATCGCCCGATCGAAATCATCGATAACAGGCAGGAATTGCTTCAGGGTGTTGGCGGTGAAGAGCTCGCTCAGCTTCAATCGCTCCTGCTCGCTCCGCTTGCGGAAGTTGATGAACTCCGCCCGGCTCCGCTGGAGCTGCTCGAGATAGTCGTCGCGCTCAGCGAGGGCCTGCGAAAGATCGTCCCGCTCTCTGTTCCCGGTATCCGTCGTCACTTCTTCGGATGTGTTCTCCTCTGTCGTCTCTTCCGCGATGGTCTGTTCGCAATCCCGTTCCGCATGTGTCACTCAAGCGCCTCCTCACGACGAAGCAGATGCTCCGGCAGAGATATGTCGATTGTTCTGTTTCGTACTCGCTAGCTAGATGAGTAAAGATCTTCCATCAGGTCGCTCATCAACCGCGCCATGTAGCGTACCGAGGAGATCGATCTCCAGTACGACATCCGGGTCGGCCCCAGTACTCCAAGGATTCCGGTGACCTCGCCATCGATACCGTAGGTCGCCATGACGACGCCAAAATGTCGCAAGGCATCGGCGGGGTTCTCATCACCGATGAAGACCTGAACTTCATGACCCACCGACATCTGCGGGAGCAAGGCTCCCAACAACGCGCTTCCCCTGAGCAACTCCAGGACGTTATGCCCAGCAGCCCCGGCGAATTCCGGCTGCCCGAGAATGTTCTCGAGCCCCGAATGCCGGATCTGGGTGTGCTCAACCGATCCCATGCCCCTGAGGCCAATGGCGATCTGCTCCAGGACGTAAGCGGGCAGTTCCGTAGCGCCTACAATCTGCGACTCGACGTCCTCCGCTCTCAGTCCCCTGACCATTGGCACCATAACGTCGGTGAGACGGCTCAGCGTCGCCTGGTCTGCATCCTCAGGCAGGTGAAGCATCATCTGCCTGACAGCGCTCTCCTGCGTGACCAGGATCAGCAAGGCCAACCGTGGCTGCAGGGAGATCATTTCGAAATGGCGCAGTCGCGCGACCATCGACCTGGGCGCAGTGACGATAGAAACGTTGCCCGCGGTCTCCGCCAGGACTTCCGCAGCGAAATCTACCCAGGAGTCCAGTTGCGCCTCAACCTGCCGGAACTGGTGGCGGATCATGATCTGGTCGCCGGAGGAGAGCTCCGGGCTTCCCATCAGGTGGTGTACGTAATAGCGATACCCCTGATCGGTCGGAATCCGACCACCGGAAGTGTGAGGCTGCTGCACGAAGCCGACATGCTCCAACGCCGCTAGATCATTGCGGATCGTGGCAGAAGAGACGGAAACCGGGAACTGTTCCGCGAGCGTTTTCGATCCCACCGGGCGACCGCTCACGACGTATTCCCTGACGAGCAATCGCAAAACCATGCGCTGCCGCTCCGTCAGTCTTTGCTCTTCGCGCTCTGGCTGCAGCGTATCCACCGCGTCTCTGCTCCTCCTCTGTTAGCACTCTCTGCCGACGAGTGCTAACACGAAAATGGTAGCAACTTTATACAACCCTTGTCAACTTTGAAAGGGGAATTTGGTTAGGCAAGGGTGCACGCCAAGGTCCCTGCGAATGGGCAGACATGGGCAAGAAATGGCGACTGGCTGCGGTGTTTGGCCATATTTCGGGCAGCCAGTTGCAGAGGAATGTACCCGGGATGCTCGGCTGGATGGCAGAATTGCTCGGGATGCCCATGCCTATGGAGCCCGTTAGGTGGAGGGCTGCCACTCGAGCGCATAGCCGTAATGCCGCGCCAGTCTCGGTCCGGCACCCCTTCCAACGCGCGACGAAAGATGGGCTCAGGGGAATGCAGAATCAGAGAGACATTCGGGTTCAATCGTCTCCCGGACCTATTCTCCCGGCTTCTTCTTGCCCATCAGCCGCGAGATGATTCCGGGCTTTTTCTCCGGGGTGATCGCCGCCTCGATGCGCTCGCGAAGTGCTCCGTCCATCCGCTTCTTCTCGGCTGCCTCCACGAGGCGCATACGGGGTACCGCCGGCCCTACTGCATCCTGCGCCTCGTACAACCCGAGATCGTGCTCGCAGGCATATGCAACAGCCTGGTGCATCAGTCCAAGCATCGAGAACGGGTCGTACTCTGCGTCAACCAGGCGCTTGGCCATCCGCTCCAGGCGCGCATCCATCAGCTCCGCCATGTTGCCCATGAGACGCGACGGAATGTAGGCGCCTCCCATCATCCCCTGCTCAAGCTCGAGACGAATAGGCATCACCTGCGCGGTTCGGCGCTCCAACCCCGCATCGATAAAGAGACGGGAGGGCGGGCGCATCAACATACCAACGCCGCGGTCGATCCGCGCTTCCCAGTTCGTGAGACCAAATCCCTCCCGGACGAACGCGGGATGTTCCGCCGACAGGGCCCAGGCAAGACCAAGCGATACCGACCGGGCAGCATCCTCACGCCCCGCGGCAGTTCGAGCCAGCGCTTCGGGCAATACCGGGCTCCACCAATCACGCCACGCCGAATCCGGCTCACGTTCTCCCTTAAGGGCGGCTACATAGCGTGTGGCGATATCGGGATCAAAGGGGTGTAGTGATACAAGCTCCACGTGACTCACCTTTTCACTGTGTCCAGAGGAATGCGTTACCAAAGATGATGCCACGTAGCCCTTCAATCGAGGGTCTCACCAGCAAAAATCAGGGGTGCCGTGCACCCGCATCAGTCTGCGCCGTGCGGGCCGGCCGTCTTTGTATAGACTAAAGCGCATTGCAACATTAGTGAAATTGCGCCGGGTCACTCCAGCGCGGAAAGGACCACGATGAGCATGCCCCAAACCGCTCGAGCCACCACCTCTCTCCGTCTCTCGATCGAGCTCAGCACCAAGCTGGACGGAAAACCCCGGGAGCGCTGTCCGATGGTCCACTTCATGGCCAGCGGCAGCACCGGAAATCGTGAGATCGGTGCCCTGCGGACTGACGTTGAGCAACCCCATATTGACGCCGAGAACCATGCCTTCTCCATAGTCGACGCCCAGGACGTGCTTTCGCGCGTGAGCGATGAAGAGACGTGGCTCGCAGAACTTCATCGTGTGATTTCACCAGGCGGGCACTTGAGTTTCACAGTCCCGGCAGCGGGAGTACTTGCCTGGTTCGACGCGCGAAACATCTACCGCTATGCCACTGACATCCTCAAGCGCGGAGATGCACCGGATGATACCTTGCCCACAGGCTGGAATCGGCACTATCACGAGGATGAGGTCCGCCACCTCCTTGAGGTAACGGGCTTCGAGCCTCGTGCCATGGAGCGGGTTGGTATCGGCATCGCGGAGATCCCCCAGTTGGCTGGCCTGCTCGTTGGTAACTTCCTCCTCGGCAAGCGGGACACCGAACTGAAGTTGCACCCCCTGCGGGAGAGAATGGAATCCTACGACCAGACGCTCAATATTCCAGGGATCGGCACGTCTCTCTACGTCCTGGCCGCGAGAATCTAGGGTGGGGTAGGATGCACCTGCGGCACAAGCGGACGAACCTTGTGTTCACCCGCACGCGCCATGGAGCCAGGCCGTCTCTCACAAGCAGCCCTTTGTCTGTGCCACTTGCCGGACCGCCTCCGGCACCGGGACATCCACGTCCACGTGCTTGATGTGCTGATCCACGAGATGCCCGTTCCCGGCCACCCTCAGTTTCTGCATGATGAGCTCAAACTTCGGCTGCAGCTCGGCAAGAATAGCCTCACGCATTTCTTCCGGCATGCTCCACATTTGCCGCTTGAACGGGCCAAATCCTCGCTTACGCGTGGTGTAGTAGAACTGGGTGTCCGTCTGGTCCGGCTTGCGCTCATCTGCGTGATTCGCCGCAAGATGCGCGTAGATCTCGTCCTTCAGATCCTGGGGAAATGCTTCGCTGTCGTAGATGGCGTTCTGGAAAGCCGTCGCCAGATGCACCTCCACCGCATCCGCCTCAGTGAAGCGATCGAACGCGGACTCTGGCAACGTTGACGCCCCATGCTGCACAGCACCACCCATGCCGAGGTCCTTCGCAGCCTGGGACAGCTTCGCCAGCGTCTCGAAATCGACCGCCACATCCTTGATCGAGCCGTCAGGCAAGACGACACCGCCATGGCTGGTGCCCGTCTGGACACTGATCTTGCTGATCCCGGTCACGTTCCCACCCAGCTTCGCCAACTCCGCCTCATACCCTTCCATGAAGGCCTGGAGATCTTCTACTGTGCTGTTTGTTTTGCCAACCTCGCCGATCTCGCCGCCGATCGAGACCGTCAGTCCTGCAGGTTCTGCGTCGCGGATGGCCCTGGTTAGTTCAGCGGTGTGCCGGGAGTTCAGATGTTGCTGGTCGATAAGGCGCTCATGCGAAAGATCGACGAGCGTGGAAGCGTCGATATCGATATTTCCATACCCCGCCCCAATTGCCTCGGCCGCAAGCGCACGCACGGCCTCAACTTCCGCCTCAGCGTCGCCCGCATATTTCTTGGCATTCGTCTGGTAGTGGTCACCCTGGATCATCACCGGACCCTGCCATCCCTCCTTGATAGCAGCGGCAAGAATGACGCTTGCATATTCGGCGGGGCGCTGCTGGGTATAACCTATCTCGGAGCGAGCCAACTCCAGCAGGATCTGCTTGCTCTGCGTGGCCCGAGCGGCACGGAAGACGCGCCGGGCAAGATCGTATGTCATGCCACGCAGGTTGATCGCGGGGGTAGTGATGTTGCTGTACTCCCTGCGTACGGCGGCCATGTAGAGATCGTGGATGGAGGCTGGGTACGCACCCATCTCGGGCGCCGTCACCCGAATTAGCCAACGCGCAACCTGCTGGGCATTGCCCTCCCCAAAGACCGCTGTCCAAACCAGCTCATCGACCAGTTCCAAGCGGACCGCATCTGCATCGAGCACCTCGACGCCACCATCACGCACGCGAAGTGCGCCGCTAGTTCGTCGCAGCAAACCCTGCACATCGTGGTGGATCGTCGGAGTCATTGCCACAGTTCCTCCTTCGGGCGTCATCGCCTCGTGCGGTGCCAGTCACGCCAGCCCTGTTCGTCCAGCCATGTCCTTGACACCATTCACTCACCAATATCTCATGAGTCCGCAAGATGTTGGCCTGCGAGGATAGCAAATACATAAAGCCCGGTCTGCGATGCAGACCGGGCTTCAGGAAGCCTAACGCGTAGCGAGACTAGACAATGGTGAGCGTCCCTTCCATGCCGGCTTCCTTATGGCCCGGAACGGAGCAGTAGAACGTGAACGTCTCACCCGGCTGGACATCCTCCGGCACGGTGTATTCGCCGCTCTCACCACCATTCAGAGGGCCGATGATCACACCGTCCCACTCATCAACCGCCATGTCGTGCGGCAGAACACCGGCATTGCTTAGAGTAATGGTGCCACCCGGCGCGACCTCGAACTCGGTGGGCTCGAAGAAGAGATCTCCGGCTTCCACCGCGACCTCTGTGCCACCTCCGCCGCCACCTGCCGCGGCAGCCTGCTCGCCACCTTCTTCCGGCGTGGCCTCGTCCACCGGCGACGCCATTGGTGTTGCCGCGCCACCCTCGGGAGTCGCTTCTTCCTCTGCTGGCGCAGCAGCCTCGCCTCCACCACCAGCCTCGGCAATCGTCAGCGTGCCTTCCATGCCAGCCTCACGATGGCCGGGGATGGAGCAGTAGAAGACAAAGCTCTCACCTGGCTGGACGTCCTCCGGCACCGTGTAATCGCCGCTTTGGTCGGCCTCCAGCGGACCAATGATCACACCGCCCCATTCGTCCACGGACATATCGTGCGGCAACATGCCGATATTGGTAAGTGTGATGGTACCGCCTGGGGCAACACTGAACTCATTAGGTTCAAAGAAGAGGTCTCCACCCTCGACCGAGACCGGCTCAGCGCCACCGCCAGCGGCAGCCTGCTCTCCACCTCCGGCCTCTTCGCCGCCATCGGCACTCCCGCCTCCGGCTTCCTCACCGCCTTCAGCGCCGCTATCGCCACCGCGGGCCGTTTCCGGGGTCGACGTGATGGGCGCCAGCGTTGGAGGTGCCCCCGCGACATCGGGAATCTGCGTCGGGTTCAACTCCTCGGCGGTCGGTGGCTCATTCCCGCAGGCCACCAGCACTGCGCTCGCGGCCCCTGCGGAAGAAAGCGCCAAAAATCGTCGTCGGTTCAAGTGGTTCATACGGGCCGTTGCCTCCATACCGGGTCCACCCAAGCGTGTTTCACTTAGCACCACGGCACGGGACGTGGAGTCCCGGCCAGTGGACACTCGCAAAGCGATGATGGCGCGCGCTTACAGGACGCACGCGCGACACCTCCTTACGCTTCACGCCACATTTCGTTCGATTGTATCCCGAAACGACATGAACTTCATCGGATACCCTGCAGGAGTACCGCGAATCGTCCACAATATCCGACGCACCTCATTGCTCAATCATCACTATCCTTGACCTCTTCCCAGGAGTAGCTGATCTCATGACACCTTCGACACGAGGCTATTCGCGCAGGATTGACCTCGGAAAGATTGCCCTGCACGTTACCCAGTACGATGGAAATGGACCTCGCCTGCTTCTCCTGCATGGGATTGGCTCCAATAGCGAGGGCTGGAATCCGGTTATCGACGATCTTGCATTGACGTTCTCACCCGTGACCGTCGACCTGCGCGGCCATGGACGATCGGACAAACCGGAATCAGGTTATCTCTACACCGACTATGTCAGCGATATAGAAGGACTCCTCACCGTGCTCGACTGGAAGAATCCACTGATCATCGGTCATTCGCTCGGCGGCATCATCGCTCTCTGGTGGGCCACCCGGTATCCTGACCGGGCCAGGGCACTGGTTGCCGAAGAATCTGCACTCCGTAGCGGCGAGGACTTCCGCCCTGCATTTGACGGCTGGCTCCGTTTGAACGCCTTGCCGTACGAGGAACTGGTTGCCTACTACGCGGCTGAGTACCCGGAGTGGTCACGGGATATGGTGGAATCCCGCGCACGGGCGATGACCAGCACCAGGCGCGGGGTCTTCGAGGAATTACGTGAGGATTCATTGGCAAATCACGGGAAGGACCGAATCAGCGAGCTTGAGGGAATCGCCTCGCCGGTGCTGCTTGTTCACGGCGACTACCAGACCGGTGGCATGGTGCATCCGGAGGACATCGAAGCCCTTCCCAGGCGACTTCCCGATGCACGAACGATCCGCATCCCCGGCGGTGGACACACCCTGCATCGCACTGCTAGGGAAGAATTCCTGGCAGCTGCGGTGCCATTTTTGCGGGCACATGCCTGACCATCCTCTCCTTAGGGAGCTCCCATCCTCTGGTGCTTGCAGGCATGACCATAGGCGCGAGTCACCGCCTACGTTTCGTGCGGGCGCGAACTGAAGCTTCACCCACATTGTCGCGCAAGTCGTGTGGGGCCACTCTCGCTAGGCACCAGCGGACTATGGCTGGATCATCTGCTCCATGGTCACGAAGTCGTAGCCTTCGGCCTGGTATGCCTCCACCAGCTCGTCGAGCGCGTGAAAGTCATTCTCCTGGGCGACGTGCATCAGCACGATCGCTCCGGGTCCACCGCCTTCGGCGTCTGGACCGCAGCGTTCAACAACCTCCGACGCGGTTGCACCGTTCCAACCCAGGCTGTCACACGTCCACCAGAGCGTGTACTCGTAGCCCTGCTCCTTGAGCAGCTCCAGGCCCTCGACATCGTAGTCACCGTACGGAGGCCGGAAATAGGGCTTCATCGAGTACCCGGTCTCATCCTGGACGGCCCTTTCGGCGCCCTCGAGCTCGGCGATGCGATCTTCCGGTGGGAGTGGCTCACCAGTGGTCGATGCCCCAGTCCAGGAACGATGGCTCTCGGTGTGGTTGAAGAGATGATGCCCGTCATCGACTATGCGCCGTGTGAGCTCTGGGTACTCCCGCGCCCACTCCCCCGTGATACCGAAACTCCCCTTGATGTTATTCGCCGCCAGGAAATCGAGGATCTCGGTCGTGAAACCAGCCCCTTCCCCTGCATCGAACGTCAGCGCGACCTCCTTCCGGCCGGATTCACCACGCTCCACGATGTAGGACTGATCAAAGGTATTTTCAGGTGCGGGCGGTCGCGGGGGTTCCACGGGCTCGGATGTTGGTGTCAGGGGTGGTTCAGTAGGAACAACCGTTGAGTTCCGTGTAGGTGTGGTTTCCGGAGGATCTGTCGGTTCCGGCGATGCTGTTCGCGCTGGCTCCCGGGGATACGTGGTCGGCAACGCAACAGAGAGACCAGTCGCATCCCTGAAGCCGGGATCACTACCGAGAGCTACAGGGTTAAGCGTGGCGCCACCCCATCCGATCGTCACGATGGTCGTGATCAGCAGGACAAGCAGGGCAGGTTGTCGCGTCTGTTTCATGGATCGGGGCCCCTGCCCTGTACGCTGTGAATGAATCTCGTCGAAAATCTGCCTATCCAGGAGATGTCGCAATGACGGCCCCTACCAGATGCCCAGTTCGTCCTTAGCTTCCTCGGTCATCATGTCCGGTGTCCAGGGCGGGCTCCACACGAGCTTCACGTCCGTATCGCCGATGCCTGGCAGATCCTTCAGCGCGTTATCAACTTCCTGCATGATGACTGGTCCGAGCGGACACCCGAGCGACGTGAGCGTCATCGTAACGAGCACATCGCCTGTCTCGTCGATATCTGCGTCATAGACGAGCCCGAGATCGACAATATTAATGCCGATTTCCGGGTCATACACGTTCTTGAGGCCGTCGAAGACGTCGTCCTTGTTGAATTCCGCTGCCAT
>JAUJLY010000241.1 GCA_030447145.1 Thermomicrobiales bacterium | reverse complement strand
TCAGGACTGATGTGGAGGAATCGGATGCTGCCCGCGCGTCGTTGGTCAGGAGCATCAAAAAAGCCTCCCATTGGGGGGAGGCCAGCATGCGTATCGTCTCGTTCTCTTGCCTTATTCGGCCCGCTGCCCTCGCCCACACAAATCGCCCCCTACTGGGAGCTCAATAAGTACGAGGCTAATAATGGGAAGCGAGAAGATCGACATCTGCATGGTTTCATTTCGTGCGATTCTTCACGCGGTCATCCCGCGTCTGCCTTATGGTACGTGTCTCTGCGGAAGGTGTCAACCCCAGGCAAACGCGCATGCGCTGGGACCGCGTTCCAGGGGCAATCCTGCAATGGCATGTCACTGATCTTGGTCCAGGGCCGCGTTTCGCCTCACGCGTTGTCGTGAGCAACCCACCGCAAAAGCCGGCCGCCAGGCAGCAACGACATAAGTTGTTGCCACCTGCGTCGGGGATTACGTCAGCTCGTCGCCAAAGGCGAACGGAAGATGACCGTTCTGCTGCGGGCAGACGTGGCCCTCCCGCTCCATTGGGGATCCACACATCGGGCAAATAGGTCGGCCTCGCGCTACCAGATCCGCCGCCTCGGTGCTCAGTTCACGTGCCTGCTCGCGCGAGATGCGGATCGCAAGCGTGGGGGGAGCGTCCGATGTATCCTGCTCGATGTCGTGCGCCGAGATGAGGATTTGCTCAACGAGATCGTCAAAAGCAATCCCTATCCGGCCTACCCGAAACTGGTTTCGTGTCTCCTCATTGACGATGGCAAAGGCGTTCCCTACCCCGCCGGCTTCTGGGAGCCCAGGCACTTGATCGATGAGCTGCTCAAGCGCGAGGCCGAGCGCCTGCACCTGCTGCTTTTCCATCCAGAGAATATAGGTTTCACCTTCTATTACCGCAACCATCCGGAAACGCCGGTGACCCGGCTCACCGAGAGCCTCTACCTGAAGCAACTGCGCGTCGCCACCCGGGGCGCTCGGTTCCATGTTGTCCGCCATATTCCTCGCTAACGCTGCTTAGAAATCGTAACCGGTGCCCGAAATGCCCATGGAGAGGATACGCGCTCCTAATCCGGACTCTCTTGCGACCCTTGCCCGTCTCTCGACGGCCTCCGGGCCTTGCCATTCTCGGCTTTCATAGGCTCGGCGTCGACCACCAACATCGGGGAATCCCTTCTGTCGGGCTTCCGTGCCGGTGAAGCGTTCTCGCCGCTCCGGTGATAAGTATCGCCTGTTTCCGGCACGTGCTTCAGCAGGTCCTCCAGATTGACTCCCGTCAGCGACTCAAGCAATGCCGGCACCTGTGCCACAAGCGATGTCATGTCTCCAGCCAGCCGGTTCACCCCGGTCGTGCCGTTCTGCCCGTCACCCCCAGTGGAAACGATCGTGATCTTGTCCACCTTGTTCAGCGGCTCGGAGATGGCGCGGACAACCTCCGGCATCTGGGAGATTAACTTGTCCAGGATAGCGGCCTGATTATACTCCTGGAACGCTGCCGCCTTGATCTGCATGGCATGCGCTTCGGACTGGCCCGTCGCCGCGATCACATCGGCCTCGGCTTGACCCTGAATGCGGACAATCTCTGCCTGCGCCTCCCCCTCCAGCCGGGTCTGCTCGGCGGCTGCTTGTGCTCGTAGTACCTGACGCTGGCGCTCTGCCTCAGCCAGGGTCTCGATTCGCTTCCTCTCGACCTCGGCAGCCCGGAGTACCGTTGCTATCAATTCCTTCTCGCGACGAAGGATCTCCGCTTCCTGCACCGCGATCTCGCCTTCCTTTCGAACCTGCTCGATGCGGACCTGCTCAGCCATGATCCGCTGCTGCTGCACACTCGCCTGGATCTCGTAGGCCTTGTCGGCCTGCGCCCGCTGCTCCTGTACAGAGCGGTCGTATTCCGCGCGCTTCAGCTCGAGATCCCGGACAGCCTCGGCCTGTTTGGTCTGGCTCAACGACTCCGCCGTCACCTTCTCCTGCTCGGCGGCAGCTTCGGCAATCCGGGCCTCACGACTCGCCTGTGCCCGCCGAATGGCCGTATCTCGGTCAGCCTCAGCCGTCGCGATATCCGCTACCCGTCGGACATTAGCGATGTCGGGCTTGCCCATGTTGAGAATATATTCATTGGAATCCTTGACCTCGCGAATGGTGAACGACACCACCTCGAGCCCCATCTTCGCCATGTCCTCGGCGACATTGGCTCGCATCCGGTCGGCGACCATCTCCGGCTCTTTCACGATCGCCTCGACCGTGAGCTGGCCAGTGATGCCACGCAGGTGACCTTCCATGACCAGACGGATCAATCCATTGCGCTCCTGGCTGTTCATGCTGAGGAACTGCTCGGACGCGGTCAAGATGCTTACCGGGTCCGACTTCACTTTGATCTGGGCAACAGCCTCGACATTAACCGCCACACCCTGGTTGGTATAGAGATCCTGGGTCGGTGCGACATCGAAGCTCATAAGCTCCAGCGAGAGCTCACGGCTTTGCTGGATCATGGGCCAGATAACCTTACCGCTGCCCTTGATGACCTTGGTACCACCGAAACCGTAGACGATCAGGGCCATGTTTGGCCCCACCTTGCGATAGAGACGCGCCGCCAGGGCGATGATCAGCAACAGCACCAAAACCAGTACAGCGACAATAATGAGCAGCGAAAGCAGATCCATCATGTTTCCTTCCAATCACGGCCACGCCTCTGTCAGCCGTGATCCTTCACACTCGCCACAGTGCCTTGTGACCGACTCGCTTGAGACGAGTCTCACCGCGGCCTCAGATGTATCCCTCTAGTGACAACGACGACAGCCCCGATATGGTTCGGTGTCGCAGCTGCGGGCAATTCATATAAACGACCCGAAGTGACGCGATCTCGATACCGCGTCCTCAAACTGAAGGCTAGTCGTGCTCGCGTAGCAGGTCCTCAAATGGCTCCACGATTGCGACCCCCCGCTCGACCCGCAGCACGACCACCTCGGTATTACGCGGAATCGCCGATGCACCCGATGCTTTCGCTGAGGCAACCTGCCGAATGCCATGCTGCTCGTACACGATCTCGCCATACCCCTGCGAACGAATCGATGATGTGACCCTGCCGATAACACCAACCTGGCTCCACGCCGCCGGGTTCATCGCTTCACTGTCCTCCCGCACCAGCTTCAGGATGACCCAGATTACAATTGCAGCTCCCCCGACCCCTCCAAGCACACCGACGAGTAGGGAGAGCCATGTCCAAAGCCCCAGCCCATTGCGCATCACATACCCGATCCCGCCAAACCAGGTAATGAACGCCAGGAGGGAACTGACGTTGAACAGGCCATCCAGCATGCCGTGTCCACCATGCCCTCCGGCATCGCCAGCGTCAGCATGCGCTCCCAGGTCCGCGACCCCGAGCAGGAGTGCGCCGAGGGAGAAGAGCAACCCAAAGAGAAACCCACCGAGAAGAATGGCATCCAATGCGTCGTTGATTGGAAACATCGCGAACTCCCGGTGCATCTGAATGAGCATGTACAGATAGTGTACGCTGTTGGATTGAAAGCGTTACACGGTCACGCTCTGCGTTCGACCAGCCTCTCCAAAAACCCCGCAACACCACTCACAGCTATTGATGGCGGCAGGAGAGTTTCTCGTCACCCCTACAGGAGTCCCATGAGCCCCGACCATGCCGATATCCCGGCCGCTGACGTATCGTCGGCCGAGCCGAAATACGATGCCACGCCGATCGACCCGGATAGCGTGACCGACGAGGTACGCACCCGGGCCAGTCTCTCCTTCGAGGCGGTAAAGGGAGATCCGGAGGTCAGGGAACTGATTTCATCTGCCAACCGCAACCTGGGCGTGTTGGGGTTTACCGAGCACGGATTTCGCCATGTCGGTCTCGTCGCGAATATCGCCAACAATGTCATGGCCCGGCTGCATTACGACGAGCGCCATCAGGAGCTCTCCCAAATCGCCGGGTATATGCACGACGTCGGCAACGTCATCTCCCGGCATGGGCATGCATCTACCGGTGCGCTCCTGTCGCACACCATCCTGACGCGGATGGGTATGAACTCGGAAGACGTCATCGTTGTGATGAGCGCGATCGGCTCCCATGGAGACGATTCCGGGAGGTTGGGTGAGCCGGTGCATTCGGTGGCTGCAGCGCTGATTCTGGCCGACAAGTCGGATGTACACCGGTCCCGTGTCCGGATTACCGACCCGGCAGACTTCGATGAGCACGACCAGATGAACTACGCCACCACATCGTCGTTCCTCCGGGTGGACCATGAAACGGCTACAGTGACGCTGGAACTTCAGATCGACACGTCGATGGCCTCCGTGATGAAGTACTTCGAGCTCTTCCTGCCGCGTATGCAGATGTGCCGGCGCGCGGCGAACCTACTCGACCAGACGTTCCGCATTACAATCAATGACGTTGTGGTGCTCTAGCAAGCAGGTCGTTCTGCTCCCTCAAATCCTCGAGATGTGTTGGTCGCAACCTTGTGCTGACGAGCAGATTCGATGCTCATATTCAAAGTACATATTGGCATTCCCGGCATACCCGGAGAGCATCTCCTGACATCGCACCTCATCGTCCGGGCAACCAGGGACACACGTTCATGATTTCTTCACGCCAACGCAGGGTGACCGTTCCAGGCTACAGCGTCAGCATTGATCGCTGGAAAGACTTCGATCCGATGCTCTTCGTCACGGTCGTTGTGCTCATGGGATTCGGGATCGTATCTATCTGGAGCGCCGTCGGTCTTCCGCCACTCCTCAGCAACAATGAAGGGACGAAGCAGGCCATCTATGGCCTCATCGGCCTTGGGCTCATGTTCTTCTTCGCCTCATTCGATTACCGCTATCTGGAATCCATGACCTGGCCGCTTTACACAGCAGGAATCCTGCTACTGATAGCGGTGCAGAGCCCACTTGGCGTGACGATCGCTGGCGCGCAGAACTGGATTGACGTCGGGTTTACGCTCATCCAGCCATCGGAGTTCACCAAGGTCACCACGATTCTCGCGCTGGCAAGTTTCGTTGCCTCCCAAGGCGACGAAATGAAGCGGTTCAGCAACTTCGTTATTGCTGCCATGATCGTCGCCTTTCCTTCCGGGCTTATCCTGATTGGCCCCGACCTTGGCCAGACGATGGTCTACGTTGCCCTTTGGACGTCCTCGCTCCTCGTGATGAGAACGAGCCGGCTCTGGATATTCGGCCTCTTCATCACGATGCCGCTGCTCGTATGGTTTGCGTGGAACTTCGTGATGGCGGACTACCAGAAACTCCGCTTCATCGTCTCATACCAGCCGGAGCTGGATCCGCTCGATAAGGGGTATCAGATCATCCAGGCGAGGATTGCCATTGGTGCCGGAGGGATTTTTGGCGAAGGACTCCGTG
>JAUJLY010000240.1 GCA_030447145.1 Thermomicrobiales bacterium | reverse complement strand
AGGAGGGGTTGCCCTACCTCGCCTCCGGGATGGTCACCGAGTTCACGGTGGAGTAACCATTCCCGCGGTCAATTGGGACGTCATTTCGCAGGGCCGAACCTGGTGTTCGGCCGCATGGGCGAACGGTGCCGTGAGAACGTCGAGGGGGGTAGGGGTGCGGTCTCGAGGATCATCACGAATGATCCTCCCGCACGTGAGAAAGAGCCCGTCGTGGAGGAACCTGCTCTAGTTGTGCGGGATAGACGAGCCGTACCCAAGCTGGGTGCTGCAGAGGGTGCCTATGTGCCGGACCTGTGGTCCCAGCTCCTCGGCACGTCTGCGAGTCATGCGCGTCGTCGGCCCGGACACGCTAATCGCCGCCACGCACCTCCCCGCTGGATCCACAATAGGGGCCGCGACGCACCGAACGCCGATTTCAAATTCTTCGTTGTCCACAGCAAACCCATGGTGCCGGACATTGACGATTTCCTGAACCAAGTCCTCTCGCGACGCCAGCGTCTGTGGCGTCAAGCGTTCCAGCTGCACCGTCGCGACATAGGCATCCAAGTGCTCCGTTGACAGGCACGACAGGATAGCCTTGCCCGCCCCGGTGCAGTACAGCGGCGCGCGATGTCCCACCTGCGTAAACATGCGCACGCTTCGAGGGCTCGGCACTTGCTCGACGTAGACGACCTTGGTGTTATGCCGAATGACGAGATTGCTGCTCTCGCCACTGTCATCCGTGAGCCGTTGCAGGAACGGTCGGACAACGCGGCAGAGATCGAACCGGGAGTTCCGCTTGGCTGCCTCAGCAATCTCCAGAATCCTCAGGCCCGGCCCGTAGCGCCGGCTATCATCGTTCTGTTCGACGTAACCCCGCTCGACGAGCACATGCAACAGGCGATGGAGCGTCGGCAACGGAAGGTTCAACTGCGCATGCAACCGGGTCAGACTCAACTCTTCCTCGGCGAGGGCAAGGGCTTCGAAAACGTCAAACATCCGGGTGATCGACTGAACCATGTTTCATGCCTACTCTCGATTACATTCCGGGACGGTGCCGGGTGAACGTCTGAGCTTGCAGAACGAAAGGGAACAGAAGCGCCCAGAGAAATCCTTGGACGGGATTAGGAGTCATAAGTGAAGGACTATGAGGCCAAGCTCGATGGTGACCGGATAGATCTCCACGGATTCGCCCTCGACCTCGGCGCTACCTTCCTCCGTCTCCACAGTGACCTCGTACGTCTTCACACGAGTCCGGTGTGGGTTGAAAATGGAACGGCCGCTGGTGATGTCGAACTCCCATCCATGCCAGGGACAGCGAAGAATTTCGCCTCCCGACCCCGCCGGTATTCACTGGGAGGAGTTGGGAGGGCCATCTCCTTGATCGAGCCAAGGCAAAGCGGTGCCGCCTGGTGAGGGCATACGTTGCGCAGAGCATAGAAGCGACCGTGGACGTTGAAGACACCAATCGATCGCCCTTCCGCTTCGACTATCCGGCGATCCCCGGGCGGCAGCTTGCTCACCGGCCCTAGAATATGATGTCCCATCCTACGCTAGCCCGTACCACTCTCGGGCATTGCCGGAGAAGATACGCTGATGGAGCTGCTCCGACAGCTTCGGGAATGCATGTGAGGGAGAGTCGAAGTCCCAATGCGGATAGTCACTGGCAAACATCAGCACGTGTTCGGCGTCCATCAGGTCCAGCATTGACAGGAGCTTGCGAGGATCATCCGGCCGCTCCACCGGTTGACTGGATAGGCGGACGTGATCGCGCAGCAGCGTCGACGGTGCTACCGTGAGCCACGGCACCTCGGAGCGCAGAGCCTTCCATTCCGCATCAAGCCGCCACATGAGCGCGGGCAGCCAGGCGACGCCACCCTCGGTCAGGGTAACTCCAAACCCCGGGTATCGCTGGAACACCCCCTCGGTGATCATGCTCACGAGATGAGCTTGGAAACCGAGCGAGAGGCAGGTGTGCCACTCGATGTAATGCGTCGGATACCCTGGAGACGGCTGCTCGTTGATACCCATGCCATCTGTACCGGGATGGATGGCGAATCGGAATCCATGGCGCTCGCAAGCCTCATAGATCGGATAGTACTGGCGTTGCCCAAATGGCGCCCGCGCTCCCGAATCGGTCATCACCTGTACGAAGTGTGGGTGACCGGCCCAGCGTTCAATCTCTTTGGCGGCGGCAGCGGGATCTTGGGTATTAACGGTGATGGACCCTTTGAAGACACCGTCGTGATTGTAGGTTGAGAGCCACGTATCGGCGAGCCAGTCGTTATAGGCCGCCGCTATGGCACTACCGAAGTCGGGATCCGGCTGTAGGTTACAAAAGGCACGCGGCAGGAGAATGCAGTAGGCAACCCCAAACTCATCAACCAATTGCTTTCGGAGGAAATCTGGATCGGAGCCGACTGGACCGCCATCCGGGGGAACGCTATCGAGGCGGGACCCATGCACGGGATTCCCAAAAAAGCCTCTCGCTGCTCCCTTGTACAGATCGCGCCAAGGCATCGGCATGCGAGATTTGATCTCGTCGATATTATGTGGGAACACGTGGACGTCACAATCGACAATGCCTGCCCGTCCGGTCTGCTCCGTGGAAACACGAGACTCCGCCACAACCATTTTCGCTCTCCTTACTTGATTAACTCGCTAATGCAGGTACGCGGCATCGGAATGTCACGCCCTCCGAACAAGCTTGGATACGGTACTACCCATGAGCAACGTACCATTGCGTGTCAGCTGCTCAGTCGGTCCCTGCGCTAGATCATCGGGGGCGAGACAGGCGCCGAATCGGTGTCACTCCTCGCTGACAGGAGCAACATCCCACTCCTGAGCTTGGGGTGACGCCTCCCAAGCCGCGAGATCAAGGAGTCCCAGCCCGCGCCCGTAGCCGGCCTCATCCCCGTGGAAGTTCACCATGAATGCCAGCCAACGGCCATCAGGGCTGACGTTGGAGTTGCTGGCCCGCCAGGGAACGCGGTCATAGAAGTGGGTAAGCCGCGCCCGCCGGCCTGAGCCATCCAGCTTCAGCTTCCAAAGGTCCGTTGTGCCGGCCATTGGCCTGGGGTAGAGCTTCCAGATTTCGTCGGTGGTGTCGCAGGCAGACTCCAGGCAAATGTGCTCCCCGTCGGGGAAGATGCCCTCGCATTCGTTGTGCACATCCGGCTCGTTGATGTAGGTGCGCACTGTTCCCGTTGCGACTTCCACCCCCTTGACGATGCACTTTCTGGGGCCGGGACCGTTGTCGTCGGCCCGGACGTACTCTGCCATGATGACTTCGCTATCCTGGTGCCGGAAGTCCTGTGGCTCCGGCCGACGGCCAGCACCCGCGGTGCGGTAGATCACCCGGTCCGCCCCCAGCCGTGGTCCATCAGCACCGTATTCGATTTCCGTCACATGGCATTCAAACTGGTCATCAGCACCTAACGACGGATCGTTTCTCCCGCTCACGGCATAGGTTATCCGTGGAGCGATCGTTGAAACCCCTGCGCCTTCGAACATCCGCCGCCCCAGTGGCATCGGAGGCGTTTTGGCCTCCTTGTCCATCACCCAAAGCTCAGACTCGACGTGTCTGCTAATGTCACGATCCTTGAATTCCTTGGGTCCAATAAGCAGGTAATCGCCATTGTTGAGAAATAACACCCGGAGGAAGTGGTGGTGTTCGCCCAGGTTCCCGGTCAAGTTGCGGACTTCACGGGTCTCGAAGTCCATCTCGCATACATCACCGTAGTTGCGCTCGATGAAGGCAATGCGTTTGCCATCGGGCGACCAATAGGGACGCTCACCGTAGTCGAGCAACTTGGTGTGGAAAGGCGGCGGATTGTCAAGGACATGTTCGGCAGGTTGCGGAATGAATGTATTCGCCACAGTGAATCTCCCTTGAGATGACGAACAGCGCCTCCGCTGCTCTTCGTGCGCCGCTGTCCGTATCAGGCCGTAAGCATCCTAGGCTCGTTGCCTCAATGCGAACGTTCGTCGCAACTCGTGGTAAGAGCTTCGGTCGGTCATACAACTGGAGGCGAAGCTTTACCGACCTTCAGAACAGCCGCCACTCATTTCTAACTGTCGAATCCTTCCTTTCCTTGCAGTACTGCCACGCATTCACAGTCGACACATGATGCGACAAGGCGGCGCCGTGATGGTTCCCAAGCACCCACGCAGTCATAAGGCGTGCGCCGCACTGCACGTCCATCCCGTCATTTCTGACGGGGGTTGAGTGCGTCATTCAGGCCATCACCGACGAACACGAAGGCAACCGTAATGATCCCGATCGTGGCGGCCGGGGCGATCATGAGGTGGGGCTCGGTGGTCCACAACGACAGGCTATCCGCGAGCATGCTGCCCCAACTCGCGTTCGGTGGCTGCACGCCGATCCCGAGGAAACTCAGCGACGATTCGAGGACGATGGCGCCGCCCATGCCCTGCGTCACCGCTACCACGACAGGACCGAGCGCGTTGGGCACAATATGACGCCGCATAATGCTGGGGGAAGACGTGCCGATGGACCGTGCCGCCTCGATATATGGCATATGTCCGATGCTGAGCACCTGACCGCGAATGAGGCGAGCGAATTCCGGCCAGGCAATCAGCGCGAGCGTCCCAAACACCAGGACGAAATCGAGCCACAGGGTATTGAGGTAGAACGGGTTGCGCGTCGCCTGATACCGCTCATCGAACCATCGCTGGATTGGGTAGAGCAGTGCCGTGTTGACCAGCATTGCGAGCAGGAGGCCGGGAATGGACATCGTAATGTCCGTGATCCACATGATGAACGCATCAACCCGGCCGCCAAGGAACCCGGCCGCCGTTCCGAGCGAGACCCCTAGGAACAGGCTGATCACCGTGGTGATGGTGGCTACCAGCGCGGCCGTCCGTGCACCGAAGAGCAATCGGCTAAAGATGTCCCGGCCAAGGGCGTCCGTTCCAAGCCAGTTGTCGGACGATGGCCCCTGCAGACGCCGGCTGGCGTCCTGAGCCAGAAAGTCATAGGGAGCAATGTAGGGGCCAAAGATAGCCGCGAACAGGAACAGACTGAGGATCAGCAATCCCGCGACGCAAAGCCGGTTTTGCAGCAAGCGGCGGCGGGCATCCTGCCACAGCGTGCGCGTTGGTCGCGCACGTTCCAATCCTTGCAGCCTGCCGATCTCGGCTCCGGTCATCGTCGCCATCGTGCTCTCCTCTTGGGGCTCACTGCAACGTCACTCGTGGGTCGAGCAGGGGGTAGACGAGGTCCACGAGGAGGTTCATGACCATCACCAGCACGGCACCGACGAGCACCGTTCCGATAATGATCGGGTAATCCACGTGCCGCAGCCCTTGGATGGTGAGATTGCCGAGCCCCGGAATGTTAAAGACCAACTCGACGAAGATCGCGCCGTT
>JAUJLY010000239.1 GCA_030447145.1 Thermomicrobiales bacterium | reverse complement strand
CCGTGCTCCAGAATCCTGGCGCGGTCAGCGAGGAATGCGCGCGCGCGATGGCGGAAGGTGCGTGCGCCCAGCTGGATGCAAGCATCGCCGTCAGTATCACCGGCATCGCGGGCCCTGGTGGCGGCACGAACCGAAAACCGGTCGGGCTGGTCTACATCGGCATCGCCTCGCCTGTCGGGACCGATGTGGAGTGCCACCAATTCTCCGGTGACCGCGAGGAGGTCATCGGGGCCGCGGCCGAGCGGGCACTTGAGCTGCTCGTCGAGCAGGTGGAAGCAACGCTTGCCGGTAATGGATGAGAAAAGAGCAAGGATGTATGACAGGTATCATGCAATCGGGTCGTCCTGAGCCGAAGTGACCGTCATCTGGAGTGGGAGACCGAGAGATTGGCGTTCTCATGCAAATACACGTCGGGTTCAGTTCATGTCCTCCACCTATTGCCCTATCATTCCGCGTTGCGAAGCAATGTCCTGGCGAATCCAATGACCGCTGCGCGCCTGTGATATCCGCCAGAGTAGGACCCTCCGGCACCGGCGCGCTTCGCGCGGGGATCCTTCGACATTTCGCCCCTCGCTCCGCTCGGGTCTCAGGCTCAGGATGACGATGTGTGGATGATCGAGCCTAGATGCTACTCCCGGGATGTGCTGGATCACCGCCCCATGCATTGATCCTGGCGCTCTCCACGAGGGTAAATCCAAGGTATGTAGAAGTCTCCTCTGTGGCACAGCGTGGGCGAAAATGGGTACTGTACCCTCACATCACCATTATTCGCGTGAGTCAGGAGCAAATGTCGTTGTTATCTTCATCTGAGGTCCTGGGCGGCCCGAACGGCTCATCTTCCCCAAGCGATGCCCCACCCTACGAAAAGTCCACCCTGCCAAACGGCGTGCGCGTCGTCACTGGCCCGATGACCGGCGTACGCTCGGCTAGCCTGATCTTCTATTACAACGTTGGTTCCCGCGTGGAGCCGGCACCGATTGCCGGTGTCTCGCACTTCCTGGAGCACATGCTCTTCAAGGGAACGACGAAGCGCCCCGATCCGATGACGATCTCCGAGGAGATCGAGAGCGTCGGGGGCATGCTCAATGCCGGCACGGGCCGGGAATCCACCTCCTACTGGTGCAAGGTGCCGAGCACGCACTTCGAGCTTGCCTACGATGTCCTCGCCGATATGCTGCGCAACTCCACCTTCGACGCGACCGAGTTCGACAAGGAGCGGAAGGTCATCTTCGAGGAGATCCGCGCCGTCCAGGATGTGCCGGAGGATCTCGTCCACGACATTATCGACCTGGTCGTCTGGGGCGATGATCCGGTCGGCCGTGAGATTGCCGGATCCGAGGAAACGGTAAGCAATGTCACCCGCGACGTAATGGTGGATTTCTGGAAGCGCAACTATGGGGCGGAGCGCCTCGTGGTCGCGGCCGGTGGGGATATCCGCCACGAGGAGGTGGTGGCGCTGACGGAGCGGTACTTCGGCGATCTCCAGCCCGGAAATGGCGTGGACACCTTCGTGCCAACGCTCGTTACGCAGAACGAGCGTCGTGTCGAGCTCGTCACGCGCGAGACCGAGCAGGCGCACCTCTGCCTTTCGTTCCCGGCGCTCTCCTATCTCGATGAGCGGCGCTACGTGCAGTCGACCATCGAGGCCATTCTCTCCTCCGGCATGAGTTCACGGCTCTTTCAGGAGATTCGGGAGAAACGCGGACTGGTCTACTCGGTCTACGGCTACTTCCGGGGCTACGAGGATGTTGGGCAGGGCGTGGTCTACGCCGGGACCGACGTCGACCGCGTGCAGGAGACCATCGAGGCGATCGTCGGTGAGCTAAAGAAGCTGCGTGACATCACCGTTCCCGCACAGGAGCTTGAGCATACGAAGACACTGCGCAAGGGACGCCTCCTGATGAGCTTGGAGGACAGCCGCTCCGTCGCGTCGTGGGTCGGCAGCCAGGAAGCCACCTACGGCGAGATCATGACGCCGGAGCAGATCATGGAGCGCATCGACGCCGTGACCGCCGAGGATGTCCAGCAACTTGCTAGTGAGCTGGTCCGGGACGACCGCTTCAACCTCGCATTGATCGGCCCATACACCTCACGGGATGATTTCGCCGAATTGCTGTCGCTCGACGCCTAACCGGCCAGGAGCAGCACATGAGCGGGAACACGAGCAACGAGGACAGCCTGGTCTTCATCGATCCCCAAAGCGGGTTCGAGATCCGCCCATGGCCGGCATCGCGCGATGGTGAGGCCGCAACGATCCTTGCTGATTCGACCGGCGAGGGAACCTCCGAGGCTGGCCACCGGGCGATCGACGAGGCGCGCGCTGAGGCGCCGGACCGGGTTTTCGGTGGACTGATGAGTGGACAACTCGTTGGCGTCTATACGCTCCGGCGGGACGGCATGGCAAACCGGATCGGCAATATCGCCGTGGCGAAGAATCACCGGCGCCGTGGCATTGGGCGCGCACTGCTGCAAGACGCCCTCCGCCGGTCCGGTCGTCGCCCGCTCGTTGCCGAGACCGACGAGGAGGGGCTTGGGTTCTACAAGGCCTGTGGCTTCAAGATAGTGGGACGACGGAAGCATCCGTCCGGGACTGTCCGCTATCGGATCGGCTGGCACGCGCCCGGTCTCCGCTTCAAGGGAGGCTCCACCAACAGCCTGACACACAAGCCGGTCAAGGATCAGTAGCCATTTACGATCTTGACATTAGCGCGGTTTGCATGGCCGTTCACCGCACATCTGGGAAAGGAATCCCCTCGTATGCTCCCTTTCCGAAGAGGCGGGAGGACACAATGGGCCGCTCCTGCTCACATCCTGCGGATGTGCCGGTTGGGTTCTCCCCTACAAGATAGGGGCACATCGCCACCCGTCCGCAAGACGCCTTAGGTTGTGCTCGAGCAGTTGATCATCCACCGGATACCGTACTGATCGACCAGGGAGCCGAAATAGTCACCCCAGAACATATCCATCATCGGCATCTCCACCTCACCGCCTCCAGAGAGGGACGCAAAGAGCGCATCCGCATCCTCCCGCTTGTCGGGCTGGAGACAGATGTAGACGTTGTTGCCCTGATTGAGCGTGAAACCCGTGGACTCCGTGGCGGCCGTCCCCATGAGCAGGTGGCCGCCAAGAATCGGCAACTGCACATTCATGACGAGTTGCTTATCCTCGTTGCTCAACTCTGGCTGTCCCTCCTGAGGCGGAACATCGCCCATGCGCATGAGACCATCGAACTCGGTCCCGAAGACCGATTTGTAGAAGGTGAAGGCAGCTCCCGTCGTGCCGTTGAAATTGAGGTAGGTGCTTGTCTGCGCCACGGGTCTCTCCTCGTTCTTTGCGACCTCACCGGCTGTGAGGGATCGACGTGAACGCCAGCATAGGGTTTCCGTGACACGCTGACTTCTTCAAACTTGCGTCCTCTCTCAATCAGCCTGGAGAGCACGAGCTACTGCTCGGTAGTGAACCTGTGGGAGTGTGGGAGACGTGAAGAATTGGATGTACCGGGCACATAGAGACATATTGACCAAGCTAGGGCCACACTGCCTCTGTTGCTACAGCGACCCGCCCGCCCGGTCAGAGCTCACTGAGCGTCTCGGCATGGCACAGGGCCTCGTCGAAATCGAGCCGAAGATTCTGGGCCAGGTAGGGCAGCATGACGGCCAGTTCCATGGAGTCGAGAACGATCCCACTCTGGGCCTCGTGCGCGGGCGAGCACCACTTGTGGAGAAAATAGACGGCCATTCGCTCACCGAGTGCCGTACTCAAGCCCGCCCATTCATAGTTGCCATCCCGGGCAGCATGAATCCGGGTTCCACAGTAATCACAGATGATCACCGGCCCGGCGCCATGCGGCGTGTTCTCGATGCGAATCCCCACCGTATCCCTCACACTTCCTAAAATCGAACATGTGTTCTTATCCTAGCATGGAAAAGCGTGGACCGGCATCCTGGTCACCCCAGGTGCAACTGTTGTTTTTCGTAATGCTCGCGAATCTCCGGATTCAACACCGGGCCGCATGAGACGGCTGCGGACGAACAGAAAGCATGTGCCGTCCCATGCTCAACGCATGTTTGGGGTTATCAACCCGATACGTCGACGTACTCCAATACCTTCGCCACGACCTGATCAAGGGGAATACTCGTATCAATTTCATGCGTCGCAGTGTCTCGCAGGAGTGGCTCGATGGCGTGCTGGAGCTGCAGCACGCGCACGACTTCCTCGGGCTGTTTCCCGTAGGGGTTGTTCGTCCTGGTCGCCAATCGATCAACGAGCACCTCTGCCGGCGCGCTGAGGAGGATGAGGTGGTCGAACTGCAGGTAGAACTTCCCCTGATTGGGGGAGCAGCCGCCCAGGAACAGCACGTCGACATCGTCGGTGGACAGGAGTGCCTGGATGCGGTCTTCTCGCCATACCCAGTCTTGCCCGGGTTCCAGGCCGGTGAGCTCGTCGTTAGGGACAGTCACCAACTCCGACGCCTGTCATAGTCCGTATCAATGGCCTTGTAGCCCTGATCGGACAGTTCCTTGATGACCGACGATTTACCGACTCCGGACATTCCAGTAAGCAGCACACGTTTCACGCAATCACCAAGACTTTCACCAACGCCAAGACGTGCGCCCGCGACTGATAATTCATGTGAACCATCCAGAGGGTGGGAAGAGCCACGATCTCCTTCGGAATAGTGGCTCGATTATATGTGGGAAGTCGACACCCCTCCGCCATTTGGTGCTTGCTGATAGACCCTGCCAAACTCAAGCCTCATTCCTGAGGTGGTTTCATCCGTCAACGGATCAATGGGGTAGATCCCTTGCCCGTGCGGTCTCTCCTGTTGCATGCTGAGGAGATAGTGTGTCCCGTACAGGCATCAAAAAGTTGGCCCTCTCCACAGGAAAACCACCATGCTGAACCAGACGATTTCCGGCTCCACCACCTTCCAGCCCCATGTCCAGGCGATCATCGACCTGGCGCTCTCAGAGGACATTGGCACCGGTGATGTCACCTCGCTGGTGACCGTCCCGGCCGATCGCATGGCCGAGGGAGTGATGCTAGCGAAGGCCGAGGGAGTGCTGAGCGGCATCGAGGTTGCCCGCCAGGTCTTCCGCGCGGTCGATCCCGCCATCGTCTTCACGGCCTTGAGGGCGGACGGGGACCAACTCTCGCACCGGACGGAGATCGCCACGCTTACTGGCCCGGCCCGATCATTGCTGACGGCCGAGCGCACGGCGCTCAACCTCGTGCAGCGCCTCTCGGGTGTTGCAACGGAGACGGCTCGCTACGTCGCCAAGACCGAGGGCACCAATGCGCATATCGTCGATACCCGCAAGACGACACCCGGCATGCGCCTGCTGGAGAAACGGGCGGTGATGCATGGCGG
>JAUJLY010000013.1 GCA_030447145.1 Thermomicrobiales bacterium | reverse complement strand
TCCGTCGGCCGGTCGATGTTGCAGGCCATGTGACGCCGCTGCAGCGGCGCGAGCACCTTCTGGGCCGTCCCGACAATGGGGTTCTTCGCCAGCACATGCTCGATGAGCACGATCTTCCCTCCCGGCTTCACGACCCGCGCCATCTCGTGAAGTGCCGACACCGGATCCGACACCGTGCAGAGCACCAGGCTGGCCGTGACCGTATCGAAGGTGCTCGCGGAAAATGCCGCCAGGCTCTCCGCGTTCATCTGGCGCAATGTCACGGGGAACGGGCTGGACTCCGCGTACTTTGAGGCCTCCGCGAGCATGCCGGTTGAGACATCGATGCCGGTGAAGGATGCGATGGGGGCACCCAACGCCTGCACACGTCGCAGGGTCTCGCCGGTGCCGACGCCGATCTCCAGCACATCCCCCTCCAGCATCCGGGCGAGACGATCACGATAGGCCGGCCCGAGCACCAGATTCTCGCCCCGGCCCTCTCGCTCGTCCCAGGTCGGCGCCCGCTCGTTGTAGATTCTTGAGATCCGTTGGAGATCGTTCGGCGATCGATCCAGTCCAATCCGTCGTAACCGGTTCACCCAGATGTCCTCTCGCTGCACGGCCATATGCGTATGATGGAGTGTACTGCTACCGGCGCGCGAGGTTGTCGTACCAGGGAGGAGCATCCGTCCATGTCACCCACCGCTGACTCCCGCAAGTCCCCGCATGCCCCGGCCGACACCCAGATCCATGACCTGAAGGTGATGGCGGACGACCCCGAAGCACAGATCGCCCAGGCCGTGAAGCTGCTGGAGAAATCCCGCCACCTGGAAGTCGTCCGCGCCGCGTTGAAGGTGATCAGCGAGGCCACCGACCCGGCGCTTCGGGCTGTCCTGCACCGCAAGTACGAATGGTGTGAGCAGCAGCCGGTGCAGCGTGATGGCAGCGGGTACATCCGGTCGGAGATCGTGCGGGCATTGCAGCCTATCGCTCAGCCGGAGGACCTGCCATTGCTCCAGCGGGCGCTGACGACCTATCAGATGGTGGGCATGTACGAGGTCTGCGCCGAGTTGCGTGCCGCCGCCCTGGTTACTGTCAACGACCTCGATCCCGGGTTTGCGGCACTCTTCGCCGCCCGGTTGCTTACCGATCCCCGGACTTCCTTCTCTGGCGAACCCGCCCGCACCGCTATCAGGGTCCTTGCCGCACAGCAAAACCTGGCGCCGATCTTCGCACTGGGTTCATGGGGTAATGCCAATGGGGAAATCACGGGGGAGGCGCTACGGAACCTGGTGGATCTACCGGCGTCGCTGCTGCCACTGCTGGTTGAGCAATATCGGGACAGCGAGGACGAGCAGGTGTTGCTGGGGTTGTTCGACCTCCTGCTGGGGCACCCAACACGGGACGAATGGATGGACGAGCTCGCCCTGTTCTTCAGAACCACTGCGTTGATCGATCTCTACGGCATCATCGCCATGCAGATCATCGCCTCCCGATCGGAGGCACTCATCGCCCTGCTCCGCAACCTCGCCGAGGTCGAGCGCGACCCTAGGAAGAAGGCGCTGCTGGATCACGCGCTGGAACTAGCGTAGCTGTCGATGTCATTGATAGATTCAGAGAGGCGACCGGTAGGCAGTCAAGCTCGAATTGTCCAGGCGAGGAAGGAGTTTTTGTCGGCCGGACTCCAACGACCCAGGCAGGTCAACGTCCATGTCAACGTAGCTGCCGAAAGCTATGTGTGCTCGGGCTGTTTCGGTGGTTGTGGCCACGTTGGTGACAGCACCCCGTCGCGCACCTCGCGAACGCAGAGGCCGGCGTGGCAGCCGTTGAGCGGGCATTGAGGCGTGCAGAAATGGCGCCGCCCGCAAGGAGAGCAGAACGCCGCCCGGCAACGAGAACACCAGCCGAACGGATCCCCCACGGCGACACCGCAGTCGACACATGATGGAGATACTGGCAGGTTATCCGAATGCCTGTCCCTCATCGCCACGATTCGCAATCCCATTCAGTGTCCCTGAGCAATACGAACAATAGTATCCCGATCGGTGAGCCAGCCAGGGGTAGCTCTCCATTGGGTAACGTCGTATGAATTGACCTGTATCCCGACGACTGCGCGGCTATCACGTTGCGTGTCGTTGATGCGCCTGTTTCGCGCTTTGTTGCTCAAGAACCATCACCTTGACGTGGGATGCAAATCCTCCGCCGACCAAAGTGATCACCGCAACGTACCAGATCCAGGAGAGAAGGAGCGCGGCGAGTGCAAGTGGCCCGTAGAGCAGCGCGAGAGTATCCCAGATGCGAACGGCCATGAGATTGAACACCGCTTGAGCCATCAGGAACAACGCTGTCGCCGCCCCTGCCCCGACAAGCACGGCACACCAGAGCCGCGCGCCCTGGGGGACGAACGCGTAGACCAAAACAAAGGTCGCCATGATCGGTACTACGCGAAACATGCCGGTCATGACGGTCACGGCCGGATTATCGGGCCCGGGTATAAACCGGGCCGTATCCCAGGCGAGATTAAGGAGTGGCCGGGTCACCAGCGAGAGGAGCACGAATGCCACCAGACCCGCGAGCAGGGCGAGTTCGATACTGATTCGCCTCACCAGGGAATCGTCGCGTGCATCACCATCGGAGACCTGGTTGAGGCCCTTGGCCAGGACCCCAAGAACACGGCGACCGGTGAAGAAAAAGATAACCAGCGACAGGATCCCGACCCGTCGACGTTCGGAGACGGCCGACTTGAGGATATCTCCGGTCTGTGCGCCGCCTTCGGGAAGGAAATTCGCCAGGAGACCCGTTACCTGCTGCGCCAACCAGGGTGAATCGAGCACATAGGACTCGACAATGAGGATTCCGATCAGGAGGGGGAAGGCGGAGATAAACCCATAGAACGCCAGGGAAGATGCCCACTCCAGCACATTCCCCGACCACAGATCGCGCACCGTTTGGACAACCACACGGAACCACTGGGCCGGAGTGACACGACGGGTGCTGCTGGGCTGACGAACGCCCTGTTGCACAGACTGGTTGGATACCGTTGCCAAGACCGTGTGCTCCGCGCGCTTATTCACAGGAAACTGCCCGGCACACTGGCCGCTATACGTCAGTGTGCCGGGGAGCAGGAAGGTGGAACCTATCCCAATGAACAGGTCATCGGGCGGGTAAGGACGCTATTGCCGGGTACGGCTCTCTCCCCGAGCGCGTCGCTCTAACTCACTCTCGCCGCCAACCACGACCTCTTCCCGGCGAACCGTATCGGTCACCTGCGCATTGTGGGTCACGGCAGCCTTGTCAACATCAATTTCTTCGGCAACGCGGGCCCGTTTCTCGGCCACGACCTCTTCGCCGCGAAGCGGCACGCGGATCGTTTCCTCTTCAAACGCGATATCCGCCGGATCTGCCGCCCGGTTGACGACCCGTCGAGAAACGTTTACCTCTTCATTGGTCACCGGCACGTCGAGAGACTGCTGCTCTTCAATGACGTCCTTGTGGATGCGGGCCGCACCGCGCGCCACCGACCGCTTGCCAGCGGTAAGGTCTTCTTCAATGACGGGCACCACGAGGTTATCGTCCGCATTCACATGCGTTCCCTGGGTGTCCTGCTTGTGTTCGAATGGGGCGGGGCTTTTTCCATGGTAGATGCTCCTGTTGTTCCAACGAGACTTCCTAAAACGTGTCTCAGGATGTCAACCTCTACTGCACGTTGAATGTCGCGATCGAAGTCATCGTCCTTTTCAGGAAACACCAGAAGCCAAAGAGGGTTGACTCCCCGGCTTACCGCTTCCAGACGACGCATGATGAGGTTGGCAAGGGCTGCATGGTCCACTAGCATGGCTGGGCGGGATCTTCTTGCAGGTGCCGATACGTCACGACATGGGCACCTCGCTGGGTGAGGTGAGGAGAAGGAACGGTTCGCGATGAATGATTGGCTCCAGCCTGACTATCTCCTCTCGGCGATGGCCCTCCTGGTTGCGGCGGTCGCGGTCTGGGTCAGCCGATCCGCGATGTATCACGCTGCCCGAGCTGCTGAGGCCGCCGAGGACGCGACGGAGGCCTCCCGGGCGTCGGCACGGGCAGCACATGAGTCCGCCCAGTTGGCGCTTGAATTCCTCGACGTTCACAGCGCGCACTGGGTCGAGAGCATGTCTGCCCTTCTCTGTATCGAGTCCATCAGGAGAAACACTCCCTCCTCGCCATCAGCAGACAGACCCGTGTCCCCCGGTTTTGCTTTCGGCCTGCATAACCGGGGGAACGCCAGTGCTAGGACGATCGCCATGGGGTTGATGATCGATGGCACTGCCCAGGACTGGCACCCGACCCTTCCCGATCTGGATCCCGGAGCTAAGCGGCAGGTCCGGTTTCCATTTTCCGATCGAATGTACCTGCCGCATGAAGAGTTCACGATCACACTTGATTACCACGATACGCAAATTCACCGCGCAGTGTTTGTTCTCAAGAAGGCGCCGGGTGCGCTGACCGCACCGAGGCTGGTTGCTGCCAGGCTGGATGGAGGAGACCATCCAGGGCACCCCATTGATGACCCACAGGAGCACATCTCGACGCGGGTGCATCCATCGATCGAGCGTCGGACGGCCTTCACCAGATCTGGCCCGAGCACCGGGAAGGACTCGGTAGGCCCGGTGGCGCGTCCAGGCAGGAATATCCATGAAGGTGATGACGCGGGCGGGCCTTTGGCCTAAGGGTCATCACCACATCCTGCCAGCGCACGGGGCAATACCGCATGGACGTCGGCATTTCCTCACGCGCACGAGGAGACGACAAGGGCCCCGCATGATATGCGGGGCCCTTGTCTCACCTATCATCGCTACCTTGAAGGTTGACGAGTATTCGCTACCCGAGGGGTCGAAGACGCAGTTCACCAGCCCAACCAGCTCCTGCACCGGTCCACCTTGATCAAGCAGGCCGGCATCATCGCCTGCCGCTCGGAGGCGCTCATTGCCCTGCTCTGCAACCTGGCTGAGGTCGATCGCGACCGGGAGAAGAAGGTCCTACTCGACCACGCGCTGGAGCTGGCGTAGTGGTCAGCGTCACTCCCAGGGGTTGATCAGCAATACGCCCGTCGGCTCGAAATGGCGTACGCTTCTCGTCACGACATGCAAACCATGTCGCATTGCGGTAGCAGCAATAAGACCGTCACCCATTGACAATTGCACGCCTTGCTGCTGAACCCGGGCTGTCAGCTCACCCCAGATCTGGCTGATCCCCAAGTCCGCGCTGAGCATACTGTCATTGAACTGGCGTTCTAGCCCAACCAGCCAAGTCATCAGGTGATCTATCTTCTTTCCAGGTGACAGAAGATAGATACCCTTTCGCAGTTCCACGAGCGTGATTACGCTCAGAAGTGCGGCTCGCAGATCCAGGCCTCCGAGGAAATTGATGACGCCTTGCTTAGGTTTCGGCTTCTGAAGCCCTGAAACGGCACATGTATCGAGGAGGTATCTCACAACTCGACTTCCCGCATGGGAGAAGGATCGTGTGCAAGGTCTACCTCCTCCAGTCCCGGCCCACTCATCAGGTAATCGACAAGCGGATTTGCTCCACCGCGCAATGCATTCAACTCCTGCTCGGAGATGACCACAACGGTGTCGTTTCGTCGATGAATGCGCTGCGGCCCCTCCGTCAGCACTCGTGAGACAACCTCACTAAACCGGTTCTTCGCATCGGCGAGTTTCCAGTCCACGACGTTGCCTCCAAGTCTCAAGCTGCGTGACTAGCTTATCTAGATCAATATCGTCAGGGTAACCGATACCTTGCTGCATCACTGTCTCTTAAGGCGAAGCTCGCCTGGATAGCCTCAAGCTAGGGAATCTCCACGGAAGGGACGATCATGCTCCGCCTTTACCAAGCCGGGCGGCGGCGGTGACCTCCGTGTGTGCGGCATTCGGTGTGTCACAGTGCGACCAGCCAGATACCGCACCCGCATGAGCGCTAGATAGGTGCCGTAGGGGCTCCACGACGGCTGGAAGCGCGCCGGTCAGATAGTGGGGGCACCGGCAAAGGGAGCATAGAGGTTCACGTCGTAATCATAAATCTTCAGCTACCAGCTCAGGATTGACGGGGTTGGAGAGCGAGCAGGGGTCATCACTACCGTCAAAGGAGTCTGCCACTTCGGCGCATTCTAACTTGTGCCCGATGTGTGTTTCCGACCAAGCGATGTCCCAGCCGATCAGGTGGTTGACCGTTTCAGGTCCATTGGGGGCGGTCAGGGTGATATTCAGTTCGCGCTCGGTGTTAGCCGTGGTGATAAGTGCCATGATATGCCAAGCGCCGGACGATACGGCCCGGTGGTCTTGGAGTCTTTCGTTTTATTTAGATACCTCTATTGTAGCAGGGCGAAAGCTGCGCCAGGTCGAAGCAACAGTGACAAAATGCCATCATCCAGAACTCCTAGAAGTCGTCTCTGAAATCCATCATAGGGTAATCGGGTCGCCAGTTCTCTTCTACCATCTTTCTCAGCACCAGACTCACAACGTCTCGCAGGTCGTCTATGGCGGGAATGAGCTTATTCCAATCCTTATTAGAAGTTGGGCGGCTGCCATGAACGAATGTCGAGCGCGTGTTGTATGAGGCCTTGAGACGCTTGGCCATCGCCTGCCGATCTTCGAGGGCTTTGTACAGAAGCCGGGAAATACGGAGGCTGAGTCGGTAGATGATCTCC
This sequence comes from Thermomicrobiales bacterium, assembly GCA_030447145.1. Taxonomy (GTDB): domain Bacteria; phylum Chloroflexota; class Chloroflexia; order Thermomicrobiales; family UBA6265; genus UBA6265. Next base: position 10,742 of record JAUJLY010000013.1, on the reverse strand, counting down.
GACTTCTCATTCTTGGTACTGAACACTGACTCCAATGCCACCCACAGGTCGATAATCCGATCGTCAAAGCTGGGACGGGAAAATGACTGGAGATATCGCGAAACAATGATCCAATAGTTCTGCTGTCCATAGACACGACGATAGTCCAGCCAGTGGTTCACCAATGATTCGCGGATCTCTTCTGTAATCTCCTGCTCACTGCCTCCCGACGCGCCCCCGTGCAGAGGGCCAGCTTGTGAGCGAGCGGTTCGACGTAGTGGATTGGCCGGTTCCTGACGGATGTACCGGTATCCGGCCTTGTCGAGACCTAGCAGTCGACACGCGAAAACAAACGATTCCGCGATCTCTGTAGCCTCTGGCAACTTGTCCAGGGAAATCTCAAGGACATGTCTTGGTGCATAGCCGGTCGCGAAATGGGAGCTGAACCTGTCGGCTTCAGGCATAGTCGGGTCTTCACCAAAGTAGAACCGCCTCCTCTCCAGAGGACTCGTTGCGCGGAACACCACACCCTCTTCAAGCTCGAAAACTTCTTCTGAGGCAATGGAGTCAAGCACAACGATCGATGGTGTGAATCGAAGAATCGGCCTGTGGAAGTAATCTTGGATATGTTCGACCATTGCAGAGACAGAAGCCTCAGTTGGAGGACGAAGCTGATCCACGTACAGATGCTCTTGCAGCAACGGCGCGAGAATCTCACTGTAGACAAGTCCTGGCGTCATAGGCCGGAAGTAATGTGGTCATCACTGGGATGCGGCTGAATGTTTTTTTGGACTGATGACTGGACGGCCTCACCGACACAGGATGTCTCTTTCAGGTTGGTGAGCGCCACTTTTTGCTGTTCCGTCCATAGCCAAATATATGGTTCGTACCCGCCTCCAACTCGCGCGTGCATTCTTCCGAACTCGTCCAAGTACAGCGAGCGTCTTACCTGTAGAGGAGGTTGGGTTGTGCTCAAAATATTCCAACGCAGAAGCGAACCAGAGTGTCAATGTATTCTGCAGCGTAGCGCTAGATGACACTGCTTATCCTTTCCCCGTTTCAGTCAGCTCTTGGTTGCGTAACGTATCTGCGTAACTTTCTTCTCGGATCAGTCATCGCGTAGAGCGTTCGCCTCAACTCCGTGGCTAACTCGCTGGTGTGGTGACCGGTGTACTGGTGCGTTCGCTCCAGCTTCAGCTTGCGCTCGTCCGCTGGCGTCTCCGCCTACCGATGGGCATCGTAGGCGGCGTTCATCTGCCTGAGAGGCTCTGGTCGGCACCCCGGATGATACGACCGACGTCCAGCGCGGAACCCCTGCCTGGTGAAGGGATCTCCACACACGGAACATATGCCGTAGCTGACCGAACATGTCCAACCCTGGCGTTCGACACACCAGCGCGTTGCGTGGACGGTGCAGATCTTCTCCAAACGCATGTGCCAGCACGTCGTCTGACACACCGTCATCGACAGTGATGAGGTTCCAGAGCTGGTCATCAGTGAGTGGTGCGCGCGCCATGGATCAATAGTTAAACTCTCGGTCCAGTGACCGGTCGCGATCAATGTCGACGCCTTCCATATCTGGGATGCTCAGGAGGAACTCCTTGAACCTCTCCGCGTGCCCTTGATGCGCTCCAGTTCTTCAGAGATCATGACAACCCTTCCGTCACGCCGGCGAATGCGCTGTGGCCCCTCCTCCAGTGCCTTCGTCATCACCTCACTAAAACGGTTCTTCACGTCCGATACTTTCCATTCCATCGCACCACCTCCTGCACAGGCGAGATGCTGTCTAGAGAATCTAGATACACCATATAAGCGAAGAATGCTCCTGCCGGATTGTCGCTATGCAAATCGTCGCGTCCCGCTCGAAAGCACTCATCGCCTTGCTCCGTAACCTCGCCGAGGTCGAATGCAAGGCGCAAAGCCCTATTGATTACGTGGTGGAGCTAGCCCGGTTGGCCGAAGAACATCCGGAGAATTGAGGCACGAGCAGGAACCAGACGTTGCTCAAAGGTGCGGAAGAGTGCGTCGCGGTCGTATTCCACGGCTCGCAGCTCCACATTCCACTTGCCATCCCTGTGAGCGGTAAGGATGCCGAACCTCGCATACGGTTCGGTGCTGCATCCCAACGCACCCGGATTGACGTAGCGGGTCTTTCCCCTCAGGTCCGACAGGGGGTGATGGTGACCGTAAAAGACCACATCAGATCCGTGTCCGAATAAACCATCGAGATCATCCACCGAGGGATGCTGGATGATCGATGCGAAGCCCTCCCCCTTCGGCCCGCGAGCGTAATGGCAGAACGTCGCGGTCGCCCCGGCAATGTCAAGATCGACTGCATATGGCCATGTGGCAACTTCACCACGCATCTCCGGGGAAAGCTGTGCGTGGGTCCACTGCTGATGCTCCCACTCCTCCTCGCTCATCCACACAGGCTGGAGGTCGGGCAAGCCAAACGCAAACAGCTCGTCGTGATTCCCCATAAGCAGGTGGGTATGGGGACGATCCAGCAGCGCGTCGAGTACCTCGAAGGGATACGGCCCGATGCCGATGGCATCGCCGGTGTGGATCACGCTATCGCAGCCCTCCAGATCGATCACGTAGAGAGCCGCGTTCAGGGCCGGGAGATTCGCGTGTACATCGGTGATGACCCCGATTTTTCTCATCGCCATCCGATCAGGACTCCCCGTCCTTGGCGCCTCCCCAGTCAAGGTCGCGCATCGGGCTCTGATCCCTGGTGAGATTCAATCCATGGAGACCTGGGCCACTCATCAGGAACTGCCTGAAATCATTCCTGACCAGCTTCCCCGGCAGATCAGCCAGCGACTCGACGGTGAGCCACGGTACCACCGACGACTCAGGCACCGGACGCCCGATGGAGATCCAGACGCCATGGATGCCAACGTCCTGGGCCCCGGTGACATCTCGCCGAAAGTTGTCGCCGACCATGATGCACTCGTCCGGGCGGAGATTGAGCTGGCATACGGTCTCTTCGTAGATACGTGGATCCGGCTTGCCGTAGCCCAGCTCACCGGAGACGATCAGGACATCGCCAAGCTCTGCGAGGCCCGTGCGCTCAACCTTGGTACGCTGGACGTCCGGGATGCCGTTCGTCACCAGCGCGAGACGAAACCGCTTCCCGAGTTCCGCCAGCGCCTCCTGCGCGCCATCGATGAAGGGGTTCGTGTTGGCGCGCTCCAGCTCGAACCGGGCGTCAAGCTCCCGGGCGAGATCGTCATCATCGATACCGCATGCGGCAAGCGCCCGCTGCCAGCTCGCGAACCGGAATCCCGGTCCCCAGGCGGCCATCTCCTGCCAGTACGGGTGATCGCCGGTGAAGCGGGAGCGAAGCCCCTCGACCTCGCTGGTGCCGATCCCGTGACACCACTCGGGATACGGCCCTTCGGCCCACAGCTGGGCGGACTCCCGGAGGACCGCCCTAATCAGCTGGTCAGGATTCACGCCTGCCCGCTCTGCGGCCAGTGCTGCGGTCGCCGCAAAGGCGGCCTCTGTCGCGGCCTCGTCGTGGAGGATTGTCTCGTCGAGATCGAGGAGCACGGCCTTGATGAGATGATCCTGGTTTGGCATCGGCATCATCCCTGGCGCCTGGCCGCTTCGCGGGCGAGCTTGTTGACCGCCGCGTCCAGCATGGAGGCGAACTTCGAGCGGTCCTGCTTCGAGAATGCCGGTGGACCGCTCGTGAGCAACCCCATGGCGCGAAGATGCGCATTCAGGTCCCGCCCGGCCAGCGCGTCTCCAATGCGGTTCGGATTGAACTCCCCGCCCCGGAAATCGATGCATCGTGCGCTGTTGGCCAGCACCCGCGCTGCCAGCGGGATGTCCGCGGTCAGCACGAGGTCACCTTTCCCGGCACGCTCGGCGATCCAGTCGTCGGCGGCATCCGGTGAGCCCGGCACAACAACCATCTCGGCCTGCAACGCAGGATCCTGCGGCAGGTGCAGCCTCGCGTTCGCGACGACCAGTAGCGGCGCTTTGTACCGGGCGGCAACCTTGTAGACGAGATCCTTGACCGGGCAGGCATCGGCATCGAGATAAATAGTGCCGGACATTGGTTCCCCTGCGTCTTGCTGCGTGCCGATTCGTTACACGGGTCAACCATAACAAACGATGCAGGAGAATCGCCCGATCGGTGGCAATCAGGTCTTACCTCGATCAGCCGTTTTCGCTTTCGTAACGATCGTGACGACGCCACCACTGGTAGGGCTGGGTTTGAGGCCATCCTTCCGGCGAGTCCTCCCAGGTCTCCTGCCGTCCGAACGCCGTGATATCGAGCATGCAGAACGTGTTCAGCATGAACTCGGCACCACGGGCGCCGACGTGATAGGTGTGGAAGATGCGGTCGCCGTCACGAAGAAAGCTGCTGATCCCCTGGTCTTCCTGATCATCGACGGTCACGCCGAAGTCTTCATTGAACGATGTGCCGTATGAGGAGTACCAGTTGACATCCCACCCCATGCGATCGCGATAGGTCGTCAGCTTCTCGATCGGTGCACGGGAGACGACCACATAATGTGTGTCGCGTGCGTGGAGATGCGCCAGGTTCGGGACGTGGTCCGCTTCGAACGAGCACCCGGTGCAACCCTCGGCCCAATCCGGGTGAAACATGAAATGTTGCAGGATCAGCTGGCGTTTGCCGGCAAAGAGGTCCACGAATCTTGCCGGACCATGCTCGCCCTGGAAGATGTAGTCCGTGGCAATCTCGACCATCGGCATGCGTCGACGCTCGGCGGCGAGCGCGTCGCCGGCACGGGTATGCGCTTTCTCCCTTATTAAGAGTGCCTGACGCGCGGGTTCCCACTCCTCGCGGGATACGACTGGGGGAAGTCCTGTAGATGTCCTGGTTGCTTGCATGATGATCCTCTCGATCGTGTCGACAATGCGTACGAACCTGTTTTCATCATGACCCAGCGGGCACAAGACCACTTCTTTCAACTTGCGATTGGTTGCTTCCCGGTCATGACCACGCGGGCGGGGCGTTTCGCTCGTTGCGACTACCGTCCCATTCCTCAATAGGCGCGGAATGCCACCACCAACGGTGGTCGCCTCGAGGATGATCGGGCAGTGCCATCCGGCCGCAGGCCCACTTCACCGCGTGCCAGCGATTCGGACAGGCATCAGCGTCCGGCGCCCACGGAAAGACGCGACGCACGATCCGGTCGCACAGATCCGCCGGTGGCTCGAATGCCCTCGAGAGACCAAATCCCATCAGGATGTCGTCCGCATGAGCGAGGACTTCGGAACATGCCATGGCCCGAAAGCCGTCGGCATCCGAGAGCCCGGAAGGGTGGAACGCTCGCGCTGGTGGTGGCGAGGCATCGCATGCTGCCTCCAGAACGCCGGCTTGCCACCGTAGCACCTCGACCAGGTCCGGCACGGTCGCGTCTGGATCGCCATTGCGGGGCGGGATCCATTCCTCGCGCGACATCACTGGCAAGGCGACCGCGAATGCGTAGAGCACAAGCGTATCGATGATGTGATCAAGTGTTCGGCGACATGACCAGTCAAGATCACCAGCGCGGACCGACCAATCCCGATTGAGCGCGGGGATCATCGCATCGAGCGCAATATCTGCTGCAGCCCTGATATCTCCCGAACGCATGATTAGCGCACTCATGCCACTCTCGTCCTATCGCACCGGGACGCCGGCGGAGACGGCCGGGAGGTCGCGCACGTCGATGTCCTCGTCGAGCGGGATGTCGGAGAGGCGCAGGGAGAGGACCTGGGAGACGCCATCGCCGCCCATGGTGATGCCGTAGAGGGTGTCGGCGATCTCAACCGTTCCCCGGTTGTGCGTGATCACGATCGCCTGGGTCTCGTCGGCGAGCGTCCGCAGCTCGTTCCGGAAGCGGACGACATTCGCCTCATCGAGCGCGGCGTCTACCTCGTCCAACAGCACGAACGGCGAGGGATTCACCCGCAGGATCGCGAAGAGGAGCGCCACGGCGGTGAGCGAACGCTCTCCGCCAGAGAGCAACGCGAGTCCCTGCAGGCGCTTACCCGGCGGCTGGGCCACGATGTCGATCCCGCCGGGCGTACCCTCGTCATCCGCCGTCAGCACCAGCCGCGCCGTTCCACCCCCAAAGAGCACGGTAAAGGCTTCGGCGAACGCCTCGGCTACCTTTGAGAACGTCTCCTCGAAGCGTTGACGCATCGTCTCGTGTAAATCCGCCAGCATCACACGGAGCGACGCGGCGGCAGCCTGCACATCGGCGAGCTGGGTCTGCATGAAGGAGTAGCGCTCAGACTCCCGCTCGTACTCCTCGACGACATCGTCGCTCACGTAACCGACGCGACGCAGAAGGTCGCGCAAGCGCTGGATCTCGCGCTCGACGGCGTCATGATCCTCGCTGAGATCCGGAAAGGGTTCGTGGCCGGTTTCCAGCAGGAGATCGTCCGGCTCCTCATAGTCCAGATCGTCCGCGATACGCTGGTGGACGGATGCTACCCAAGACCGGGCGCGCTCCACTTCGAGACCACGCTGGCCCAGCTGCCGCTCCCGCTGCAAGAGGTCCTGGCGGGCGGCATCGATCGCGGTGCCCTGCTCCCGGACCGTCCTTTCGGCGTGTCCGACAGCATCCTGGAGCGGCTGCCGCTCCGTCATGGCGAGATCGAGCGTCGTCGCCAGGCTCTCGACCTCCTGATCCAGACGCCGCCGCTGCCCGGCAAGGGCCTCCTGTTCGCCATCGAGCTCGGCGGCTCGGCGGCTGCGATGGGCAATCTCCTGCGCGAGCCCCTCCCGCTGGGCGGTGAGCGATCCCCGATGTCGCTCCTCGGCCCGGAGACGTTCCTCCAGCGCAGCCAGTTGTTGATCGGCGCGTGCAAGCTCCTGCTCGTCGTCGGTCGCGACATCGCGCTGCGATTGCAGGGTAAACAGCAGACGCTCGTGGTGTTCGCGCAAGCCGGCAAGCATCTCCAGCGCCGATTCATGAGTGGCTTCGAGATTGCCAATCTCCCGCTCGCGCTCCTCGTGAGACGTTTCTACGGTGGAGCTGCGCCGTTCGGCGGCTTCCTGCTGTTGACGAAGGTCACGAATCCAGGTTCGCAGGCGTTCCCGCTGGCCAACGCGCTCGCGCTGCTGGGCCAGCAGGCCGGCACGAGCGGATTCAACCGTGAAACGCTCATCCAGCAAGCCCCGGGTCTCGTCCCCGCCCTGCTCCTGCTTCCGCTGCGCCGCAACGCGCGCTTGCTCAAGCGCGGCGATCCGCTCCGGCAGTTCCCGGAGTTCGCGCTCCCGGCTGAGCACGCCGCTCTCTCGCACAGCCGAGCCACCGGTGACCGATCCACCAGAGCGGGCAATCTCGCCGGCCAGCGTGACCGTGCTCCAGCCACCGGGCAAATCACCCAGCAGGCGCCGCGCGGTCGGCAAGTCGTCGACCACCACGATGCGCCCAAGCAATCCCCGAACGACCGTCGCCACGTCGTCGTCGCTCCGAACAAGATCGGATGCGACACCATACACACCGGCGACCCCCTCGATCTCCCGTGGCGGCGGTCGCTGCCCGCCCCGCTGGCGCACCGTCTCGATCGGCTGGAAAGTGGCCCGGCCTGCTCGTGCACCCTTGAGCATCCGGATTGCAGCCTCGGCATCTTGCCAGCGCTCCACGACGATATCCTGCAGGTGCCCCCCGAGCGCTACCTCCAGCGCGGTATCGTAGGTCCCTTCCACGGAGATGAGTTCGGCGAGCGTGCCGTGAATACCCTCCAGCGATCCCTCGCGCTCCCACTGCATCACCTGGCGCACACCGGCATGGAGGCCGGTGCCGCTCTCATGCACGCGCTGCAGGACATCCAGCCGGTTCGTCGCCTGGCTGTGCCTGCGATCAACCTCCGCGAGCGATGCGGATGCAGCCCTGGCGGCATCCTGGCTCGTCGCGATTGAGGCGCGAAGGACATCCAGCCGTGCATCAAGCGAGGCGATCTCACCGGCGATCCGGGCGTCCTCGTTCTCAAAGACGGTCAGCTCGGCCTCGAAGCCGGCGATGCGGCTTGCCCGCTCCTCCCTCTCGCGGCGCGTGCGCTCCCGCTCGATCCCGGACGTCTCACGTCGCTGCACCAGCAGGGCCCGGCGCCCCTGGAGCTCGGCCGCCTTCCGCTCCTGCTGCACGATGGAGCGGCCCAGATTGCTCTCCTCTCGCTCCAGGTCCAGCCGGGATTGCCGGGCGGCATTCGCCGACCCGCGGAGATCCTGTGCCGTCTTCCGGGCGACGGCGACCTCCTCCTGAATCCTCCGAAAGGATGTGTTTGCGGCCCGGAGCTGCTCCTCAACCCTCGCGACCTGCTCGTCGAGGCCGGACTGGGTGTCCTGCATATCGGCGCGGCGGCGCGTCAGCGCGTCCTGCCGCTCGCGGATGAGGTCCCGCTCATGCGCGAGTCGCCGATGCTGCTCCTGCAGGACCTGGTGGCGGACGTCGTGCGCGGCAAGCCGGTCGGCGGCCTCGTTCTGGGCTCGTATGTGAGCAGCACGTTCAGCCGCGAGCGCATCGAGCCGTCCCTGGACGGCCTGCATGGTCGATTCGTCCTGGGCGACGAGATCCTCCACATGGCCGAGTTGCTCTTTCGCGGCGATCAGCAGCCGCCGGTAATGCCCGCGCTGCAGCATTGTCAGGCGATCGCGCAGCCCCTGCCATTCCCGTGCTTGGCGGGCGGAGCGCTCCAGGCGCTTCAGGCTCGGCTCGACCTCGACGAGGAAGTCGGTCAGCCGGGTGATATTGGTGTCGGATTCAGCCAGGTTTCGTTCGGCTTCCTGCACCTTGAGGCGCAGGCCGGTGAGATCGGCCGCGTGCTCGAAGAGCCCACGGCGCTCCTCCGCTCGCTGGCTGAGCGCGGCATCGACGAGGCCCTGCCCTACGACGGTGTAGCTATGACCCAGGGAGGCGGTAAGCTGGGCAACATCCTTGAGGCGGACCCGGCGGCCATTGATGAAATAGTGATTCTCACCACCACGGAAGGCGCGCCGGGTCACGCTCACCTCGCTGAACTCGCTGGGCAGCCAGTGATCCTCGTTGTCGAACGTGACGGTGACCTCCGCCATGCCGGATGGCGCCCTGCCCTTGCCGCCCGCGAAGATCACATCCTCGGTCTTCTTCGACCTCAGGGCGCTGTGGCTGCTCTCGCCCAGCACCCAGCGCACCGCATCGGAGACGTTCGACTTTCCAGAACCATTCGGGCCAACGACCGCCGTGATGCCTGGCTCGAAGGCAAAGAACGTTTTGGTCGCAAAGCTCTTGAACCCGTGCAGCTCGAGCCGGGTCAGCTTTGGCTTCTGTTGTGATGCGATTTCTGTCATTGGTGGGCTTTGATCGATACGTCGGCTTGAGGTGTCTGGACCTCCTGGTCGAGGTCCAGACACCCGGGGATCTCCCGCCGGTCAGGCACTGGAGTAGCGTACAAGCCTACACCGGAACCCCGGCCGCGCGCCGCCTCCCAATGTGACCTTCTGGAACATCTGCTCACGGGCGAATGGAGGTGGTAGCATCACAACGAGCCCGGACGGGATAGCATCCTCCACACGAGGGAGGCGCATCCAGAGCAGGGCAGAGACGTGCACCCTGAATGGGCCAGCGCGACACCTTGGTCCCGGCAGTTACGCTTGTGTCGGTGTCCCTGCCAACCTCACGATGGACTTCGTGCGCACTTCGGTGCGCCCCGGCAAGGCGATATGGTCCCGCCCTCGCCTTGCCACTCACCTTTGTAAGGAGAGACGTGCGCGTGGATACGCCACAAGAGCCTGCAGGAGCACGTATCATCCCGCTCTTTCCGGAATCGGGCACCCGCATGTCCGCGGAGGCCGGAGAACCGGAGAGCAGATCCTCCCCCGAAGACACCGCGACATCCACCCGTCCTGCGTTGGGAGCTGAGGATCGCCTGCTGGGCATTGAGGCTTTGGGACGGGCGCTCCCGGGAGAGGAGACCGGCATGAGCCACCTGCGGGCGGTCGAGCTTGCCGTTTCCAGTGGCGCCTTCTACCCCCATGTTGCCACGGAAGACGTCCCCGCCGCTGCTGCGGCGCTCGGGATCGAAACCATCGAGGTCATGCTCCAGACCCGTGGCGAGTATGCGCCCGAGTTCATCGACCGGCTCGCCGCCAACGCCCGGCATGCCGGTGTCCGGATCCGCTCCATCCATACGATGGCGTCTCTCCACCCGATGATGGACGCCTATCCGCGCCGCGCCGGGGAAGGGCGGGTCATGTTCCAGCAGGGGATCGATGCCGCCGCGGCTCTCGGTGCCGAGGTGATCGTCTGGCACGGTCCGCGGCGGGATCAGGTAACGACGGATGAGGGGTGGGAGCACTTCATCAGCCTCACCCATGATCTCGCGGCTGCCTGTGGAAGCGCTGGCATCACGTTCGCGATTGAGAATGTCTCCCGTTGCGCCCTGTCCCAGGTACGGCATGTCGTGCGCTTTGCCAAACGGCTCGGCGAAATCGGTACTCCTGAAGAGATCGGGTTCGTCTTCGACCCCTTCCAAGCCGCAGAGGCAGGGGCCAACCCGTTCATGATGCTGGCGGCCATGGGCAACCGCATCGTCGATGTCCACATCAGCGATTACGACGAGCACAACCCCTCGGCGCGGCATTTGCCACCCGGCGACGGCGATCTCCCCTGGCCGGCGCTGATCCGTGCCATCGCCGGCAGCAGCTACAGCGGCCCGATGATGATCGAGGGTTCGCTTGGAGACGACGGCGAGGTCATGGAGTTCGGGATCCGCTGCGGGCGCAAAAGGGTCGCCAGGCTGATGCGCAA
>JAUJLY010000238.1 GCA_030447145.1 Thermomicrobiales bacterium | reverse complement strand
GCCCCGCTCGCGTCACGCGCAGCATTCGCGGAATGGAAGAGGAAGACCCGGGTATCCGCCGGAGAAAGATCGAGAGACATGCACGATTCCTTTCGTCGAAACAGTGTGCCGTGTAAGGCGACGGCAGGGGGCCATCGCAGCAATCGCTGTGTGCGAGGATAACGGCCAAGATCGTACCCTACACCGTGAGAGTATACGAGCAGCGCAGTCCGGAATGGCAGCATCCGCTGCGGCCATCGAATGAGCCTGCCGACGCTGGTGATGCCGTGGGTGGTGATCCGGGCACCTCCAGCACATTGCCATCAAAGGGAGAGCAAAACATGGGAATCCGGGTACTGGTGATCGGCGGGGGCGGCCGGGAGCACGCCATTGTCTGGAAGCTTCGGCAGAGCGAGATAGTCGACTCCGTCATCTGCTCCCCGGGGAACGCCGGCATCGAGGGGATTGCCGACTGCTTTCCGGTCCCGGTATCGGATCTCGAGGGTCTGGTGGAGCTTGCCAGGTCCGAACGCATCGACCTTGTTGTGGTCGGTCCGGAGGACCCACTTGCGGCCGGCATCGCCGATCTACTGACGGATGCGGGGATTCCTGTCGCCGGGCCATCCGCGGCTGCTGCGCGGATTGAGGCCAGCAAGTCGTTCGCGAAGGAGATCATGATCGCTGCAGCTGTCCCGACGGCGCGGTCGATCACCGTGACTAAGCGGGATGCAGGCATTGACGCGATCCGTGAGTTCGGTGGCGACGGTCCGGTCGTGATCAAGGTGGATGGTCTGGCAGCCGGCAAGGGGGTCGTCGTCGCGGCCAACGCAGCGGAAGCCATTGGAGCGCTTGACGCCTTCCTGGTGGACCGAACAATGGGCCTTGCCGGATCAAGCGTGGTGATCGAGGAATTTCTGGAAGGGCCGGAAGTTTCCGTACTCGCACTCACCGACGGGACGACGATCTATCCGCTCACGCCATCCTGCGACTACAAGCGAGCGCTCGACGAAGACAAGGGCCCGAATACCGGCGGCATGGGCGCGTACACGCCGACACGGCTCGTCGATGATGCGATGCTCCAGCGCATCCAGACCACGATCCTCCAACCGGTCATCGATGAGATGGCCCGGCGCGACACGCCGATGCGCGGGGTGCTCTACGCGGGCCTGATCATGACGACGGATGGCCCGCAGGTGCTGGAGTTCAACGCCCGGTTTGGTGATCCTGAGACGCAGGTGGTCCTGCCGACACTGGAGAGCGATCTCGGCATCCTGCTTGAAGCTGTCGCGAAGGGCTCATTGGCCCACGTTCCAGCCCCGGTTGCCTCTGGCGCGGCAGTCGGGGTCATCCTCGCGTCCGGCGGGTATCCCTCATCCTATGGCAAGGGAATGCCGATCGCCGGCCTCGACGCGGCCGCGGACGAAGACATGATCCTCTTCCATGCCGGGACCGCGAAGAACAACGATGGAGTGGTTGTGACGAACGGCGGTCGCGTCCTCACCGTGGTTGGCTTGGGCGAGACGATCGCCGCCGCGCGGGAACGGGCCTACACGGCGGCGAACGGTATCACCTTCGACGGACTGCAACGCCGGGAGGACATCGCCCTGCGGGAAGCCTGACGCTCCGCCCTACACCCATCATCGGGACCGCGTCAGGCGCCCTGGACAGCAGCGTCCTGCGTCATGCCCAACCGGACGAGCCACAGCATGCCGAGCATTGTCTGGGCATCGCCGACCGTCTCGGAGCCTGCTGTCAGTATTTTCGGGATTTCCTCCAACGGGATGTACAACATCTGGATCGGCTCGTCCTGGTCATCCTCATACTCGACCGGCGTGCAGTTCTCCGCGAGAAAGATGGTCGTCACCTCCTCGGTGTAGCCAGGGCTGATGTAGGTGGTACAGATCTCGCGCATCGAGCCCGCCTCGTGGCTGGTCTCCTCAAGCAATTCCCGCTTCGCGCTGGTCAGCGGATCCTCACCCTCATCGATCAGCCCCGCCGGCAGCTCCAGCAGGTAATCGCCCGTCGCGTAGCGATACTGACGAATAAAGAGGACCTTCCCATCGGACGTCACCGGGACGATCACCACAGAGCCCGGATGCTCCACCAGCTCACGAACACCTTCATGACCGGAGGGCAGCCGGACCTTGTCCACCCGCACCTTGATCAACTGGCCTTCGAAGGCGCGCTCGCTCGAAACGAGCTCCTCGTGGGACATGCCGGGAGCGTCGTCAAACGATTCAATTACCTGGGGCATTCAGTACATCTCCTGGATACAGCGGATTCCGACACTATCGTCGAGGGGATAACGCATTTTCCGAACCGGGATCGACAAGACAAGGGGCGGCGTCACATTTCATGACGCCGCCCGTTTCGATACGCGCGACTGAGGAGGAACCCGCTGCACAGAATTTGCTTTGAGGGGATTGGGAGGCGCCAGCCGGATTCGAACCGGCGATCAGGGTTTTGCAGACCCGTGCCTTACCACTTGGCCATGGCGCCACTCGCCGAACGCCTACCGTTATCCGGGAATAATGCGTCCTGCGGCATGAGTGTACCACGGCCCAAGCGGCTCAATTTGTCTCCTGGAGATAACAAAGGGACACGTCCCAACGTTCCCCAGACTACGCACACGACGGACATCGACGTGACCACGGTGGCGAGCCGAGATTTGACGCAGGGAGCGTCACCTCACCCCGCCGGCTGCTTCCCAGTTGCTCACCGATCCGGATCAGCAGCGTCCCGACTCGCACCTTGAACCCCGCCATCAGAAGGCTGTCCTGACGGCTTGCCCGAATCGATGCAGCAACCGATTCCTGGCGATAGGCGACCAACTCATCCATTGTGTCAATGTTGGAGAGATACATGTCCTAGTTCTCCTGCGCGCCCGCTGGTGTCGTGAATGACACCACGTCGTGCGGCGCGATACCCGATACACGGTCGGGATAGCTTACGAACTGCATACAGAAATTTATGTGAACGACGAGTTGCCCGGCGGAGATGTTCACGCCGTCGAACCCGCGATCATCGGTTGTATGACAGTCCGCGACGAGAGTCATGTCGTAGCCCTCGGCAAGCGCCCGATGCGTCGTGGAACGAACGCAGGCGTCTGTCTGGGCACCGGTGACCACCAGATGCGAGATTGCAAGTTTCGCGAGCACTCCCTCCAGGTCCGTCTCCTCGAACGCATCCGGATACTTCTTGGCAATGATGGCCTCGCCATCCCGCGGCGCAATCTCATCTACAATTTGCCAGCCATCGCTTCCCTGTTGCATATCGCCGCCGTGATGCTGAACATAGATGATGGGAACACCTTCAGCTCGGGCACGCTCTGCCAGGGACGCAATTCGACTTACAACCTCATCCCGCTGCCAGGCCTGTGCAACGACATCATTCTGAACATCAATCACCACCAGGGCCGCTTTGTTTCCCTCTCGAACTGTTGCCATTCCGTCCCTCCCGTCTCAGTACGTATAGAACATGCGTGCTATGCACCTCACGTGTAGACTACCGGTGAACCCGGACACTTTCGGACCGCCTTTACCACTGTCCCCGGAGAGAAGTGCATGCTCGATACGTCTCGTCCTGCCAGCCGGATCTTGACCGTGCTCGAGATGCTGCAGGATCGGCCTGGTATCACCGGCCCCCAGATCGCCAATGAGCTTGACGTCAGTGGACGAACGGTGCGTCGCTATATCACCACGCTGCAGGAGATGGGTGTGCCGGTTGAGCCAACGACGGGCCGGCATGGCGGCTACGCCCTGCGACCAGGGTTCCGCCTGCCGCCAATGATGTTCAATGCCGACGAGGCACTTGGGTTGGCGATTGCCCTGCTGATGAGCCGTACGACCCGAGGTGCGGAACTTCCGCTGGGCGTCGAGAGCGCTCTGGCCAAGATCGAGCGTGTGCTCCCGTCAGAGCTATCACGACGGATCCACGCGTTGCGGGAAGGCGTTTCGCTTCCGGTGGACGACCATCTCGGGTCGCCCAGCTTCCCCGACCCACATGTCCTCGCCAAACTGGCCCAGGCGTGCATCACCCGACAGCGCTGCTGGATGCGCTACAGCCGACCAGATGGTGACGAGAGCGCTCGGGAAGTTGACCCCTATGGCATCGGCGCCTTCTTTGGGCGCTGGTATCTCCATGGCTGGTGCCATCTGCGGAACGATCACCGCACCTTCCGGATCGACCGTATTCGACGGGTGGATGTCCTGCCGCAGACCTTCGAGGCGCCCGAGGAGATGGACGTGATCGCGGCCATCGAATCGTCACTAGCCCTGTCATGGACGACGTGGCGAATCGAAGTCGAGGTGGAGGCATCCGTGTCAGACGTTCGCGAATATGTACCCAGATCCTTCGCGATCGTCGAGGAGATCGGTGAAGGGCGCAGCCGGATTCGGGGGTCATCGAACACTCTGGAGTGGTTTGTGTTGCGGATCGCCGAGCTGCCATTCCCGATGAGGATCATCGAGCCACCGGAGCTCCGCGACGCCTTCCGGCGATGCGCTGAACGCATGCTGGAGATCGCCGAACGCTCGTAGCAGCGAGCAATGGAAATGGGGTGGCCAGTGTGCCCTACTTCCCAGGCCCACCACCCCATTGCATGCGTACATGAGTCTCTGTCTCGCCGGTCTTCTCAAAGCCGAGCCGCACATAGAGGCGCTGCGCAGCGGAGTTTGCCTTGAGCACCTGCAGTCGCAGAGGCACCTCTTTCTCCCCTGCATCTGCAATGGCCTGTTTCAGAAGCACCGTACCAATACCTCTGCCTTGGGCGGTTGATGCCAGCTCGATGTTGACAATCTCTACTGCATCCGCCGTGTGCTCGATATGGATGAACCCGACTAGTTGGCCATCCACCTCGATCACCTGCAACGGCGATGCGGACGCATAGTGATGAAATCGTGCGACCTGATCATCCTCATCCCAGCCCCACGTCCGGTCAACATAGTCATGCATCGCGGACTGGTGCAACTCATACAGGGTGGGGATGTCAGCCTCCTCTGCCGTCCTCGTGTGATACACAACGACCCTCCATGCCAGCCATCCTGATGATCCGGCCAGGCCAGAATGGCCCATCGCTTAATAGGAGAAGGGTTCTCGGACCCGTACGCAGGTCGGTTCCCGGTTGCCACGATCAGGAATACCGGATGTTCCCGGCAAGTGCCTGTTCCCGGCGCTGGTGCGGGCGTATGCCTGGGCCGATAATAGACGAAACTCATGCACGACCCTGAAGGTTGTCCTTGCGCTTGTCGTGGGAGACACATGACCATGGACCTGGGTGCCTGGCTCCTCCTCCTCTCAGCGCTTCTTGCTGGCGCTGTACTGCTCGGCGTTCTCGCGCGTCGAGTCAATGTTCCGCTGACGGTGGTTCTGGCACTGGTGGGCTTTCTCGCCGGCTGGCTGGGGAATCTGCAGAGCCCGATCGGGGGGGAAA
>JAUJLY010000237.1 GCA_030447145.1 Thermomicrobiales bacterium | reverse complement strand
CGAAGAGCTCCACGCGTCGCCCGTGCTCACTGATCGCCTCTACTGCCTGCACTGCGCCGCGATGGTCACCGAAGGCGTGGATAGCCACATCGGCTCCCTCGCGCACAAATGTCAGCGCCGTCGCCCGGCCAATGCCACTATCGGCGCCTGTAATGAAAGCCGTCTTTCCCTCAAGTCGCATGCGTATCATCCCTTCCGCGGAGACCGCCCACGATCTCCCCAACACAACGGGGCGCCCAATCGCGACTGGGCGCCCCGTGATGGCTGAATAAAACCCGATCGATGCGGCTATTGCTGCAGTCGCTGAGCAACGAGACCGCGCAGCTGGTCAACATCCGCGCGCTCGCGCTCCTGGATCTGCTCGAAGCACTGCAGGAGCTCCTGATCGCCCTGGGCATCCTGCTTGTACTGCTCAAGCACAGCGATGCTCTGGAGCTTGTTGGTCAGCACCGTCATGGCGTCATACGCCGGGTTGGAAACGCCTGTTGCAGATTCGGACTGCTTCTTTGCCTGGGACATGTTGTACTCCTTTTAGTGGTTGGAAAGTAATTCGCGTGTCCTGAACGATTCAGTGACCCTGTACCTCTCCGGAAGGGGAGCCAGTGGATCAGGTCTGCCCCTGCAGGATCGCTTCCCTGGTCAGCATCGGCATGCTTTCCTCGAGCCAAAGCGCCATCGCCTGCTCGTCCTCGAGAATGGTCTGACACTTCTGGGCGATATCGGCGTGCCCGAGCTCGGTGGCCGAGAGGATCAACGAGCGATAGGAGGCAATCTCCATGTGCTCGGCGGAATAATCCTGCATCGCGGCCTTGAGCAGATCGTCCTTCGCTGCGCCCGGCATCATGCCCTGCACCATGCCACCGACAGAGGCCATGGCGCTCTTCACACCGGAAGGACTCTCATCCAGTGATTCCAGGCATCCCTTGACAGTTTCGGCGTGCCGGTTCGTGGCATCCAGATGCCGCTGAATACCACTCTGAACCGTGGGATGGTCCTTTGCGAGTTCAACCTGTCGCTCCAGCGACTCGGCTATCCCCTTTTCCATGGCATATGCGTCCTTGAGCCATGCGACCAAAAATTCATTGTGTGCCATCGTAGCTATACCTCCTGTTGAAGCTCCGATTTCCAGCCCTTACGGACCTTGCCTGTACAAGGGCAAGATCAATACCTAGGCTCTCCTTCCGCACGAACGGATGGCGGTTCCCGCACGGAGACTGGCCGGATATACTGCCTCCCGTTGGATACAGCAGCCGGCCTCGTGCCTCATTCAGGAAAAGTGATGATCGGGAGGGCGCAGGAGCAACGAGCGCGAGCCGCGGTAACATCCGCCCGCCTGGGAATACAGACCCCTGCCGGACGCGGATTCGCCCTGATCTCAGGGGCAACCGTAGCAGTTGGCTTCTCGATGGCAGCCCAACAGAATATTGTCTCCAATTATTTCGAGAACAGTCTTGGGCTCTCCGGATCGCAGTTCGGTTACATCACCGCGATCCGCGAGATTCCCGGCTTTCTGCTCATCTTCCTGACCGCCCTCTTCTACCGTCTCTCGCTGCCACATCTCACGGCTGGCGCCCTGGCGCTCCTCGCGATTGGGTACGGTTTCTTCGGCGTGTCATGGTCGTTCTGGTCCGTTACGCCGTGGGTGATCATCTCGTCGATGGGATATCACACGTGGCTTCAGACCCAGGCCGCTCTCGGGATGAGCCTCACCACTGAGAACAAATCAGGCGGCATCCTTGGCCGCCTGGCCGCAATCAACCAGGGCGGCGCCCTGGTCGCGATGACGTTCGTTCTGATCGTGTTCCATTACGACTGGCTGGACTACAAGCAGACGTTTGTCGTCTGTGGTGCATTGGCCCTGCTGGCGGCGCTGTTCATCGCCCGTTTCCCCCACATGCATAATGGCGAGTTGCAGGAGCGCGCTTCCAGGCGAGACCGGATGGTGCTGCGGCGAGAGTATCGCCTCTACTACCTGCTCAGCCTGCTTGATGGTGCTCGCCAGCAGATCTTCTTCTCCTTTGGCCTGTGGGTGCTCGTGGACCACTTCAGCCTGGATGTCCCGGCCATCTCCGCTATCATGCTCGTCACGGCGGCGATCGCAATGATGGCGGGTCCCTGGATCGGTCGCCAGATCGATGCACACGGCGAACGGACGATGCTGGGGATTGTCAATGTTGCGTACATCGTGGCGCTACTCGGTTATGCCCTCATTGATCAGGTAGGCGTCGCCGTCGGCTGCTATGTCGTCTACTCGTTCATCTTCCCACTGTCGGCGATGGGCGCCTCGGTCTACCTGCGCAAGATTGCCCCTTCAAGCGATGTCGCGCCCTCTCTTGCGATGGGGCTTACGATGCAGCATGCGGCAGCCGTGATTGTTCCAATCCTGACCGGATACGTATTGAACTACGTCGGGTACCAGATCCCGTTTCTGGTTGCCAGCGTTTTCGCGGCAATCACCGTGATCATCACCCGGCAACTCGACCCCGCAAACCAGAAGTCCCCTCGTCGCCTGCAGGAAGATGCCGCCCGCGCATCGGCGTGATGCACGAGCGGCATAGATGTTTTCGGGGCAAACTGTCGCGAAGCCACTTACCTTTCTCAGGATCTGTTCTCGCTTACATGATCCCGCCAGGAATGTTGTGGGCTGAACCCGATCAGCTCACGGGCCCGGCCGATCGCCAGCAGCGTCTCGAACTCCCCGACCTCGCGCCGGAGTTCGACCTCCGGGAAGACCTCCTCGAGTAGTTCCGCCGATGGGCGGTTCATGATCGTGTCGGCAGCTGCGATGATGACATTCTGTGCCCCCGAGAAATCTGCTTCGAGTGCGTTTTGACATGACGCCGCGACATCCCGCACATCAATGTAGCCCCACAAATTCCACTTTCGATCGTGAGGATTCGCCCAGTAGCCGGGAACACGCTCATATTCCTCCGACCTGAAGATGTTGGAGAATCGCAATCCGACAAACGGGATGCCCGACCAGCCGGAAATGTGCTCGGCCATCATCTCACTCAGCACCTTGGACAAGGCATATGTCGAGGTGGGATAGGGAAAGTGGTCTTCATCGACCGGTGCATATCGCGGCTGATCGAATGGCAATCCCAGTGTGGTCTCGCTCGATGCCCAGACGACCCGGCTCAAGCCCAGTTGGGTGGCAGCAAGGAAGACATTGCCGTTCATCGTGGTGTTTGCATTCAGTGTTGTCGACGGGGTGTAGATCCCCGGAGCCGGGATATTGGCGAGGTGCACGACCGCATCGGCCCCATACAGGACATCGACGACTTGGCCATATTCGGTCAGATCAGCACGGATGAAGGGAACTCCCAGGTCGGTTGGCGCGGGCGCGACATCTGTCGCTGTGACGTCATAGCCATTCGCCGCCAGATGCTTCGTCACCGCCTGGCCAGCCTTGCCACTGCTACCGGTGACAACAATGTTCCTCGAATTCTTCATCAGCAGATCTCTCTTTCGTTGTAATGCTTCGGCCGCTATGAGTTAGCGGGACATGCCTACCGTTAGTAGAATCCGTGCCAGGGACCGGTGCACGGTTGACCCGCGCCTGCCGCCGGCATGAACCCCGCATGTCATAATCCTGTCGCGAGGACTTCCGTGGCCACGGCAGGATACGTGGAGGGTTGTCTTGGGGGCTTGGGCACAAGAGCGCGACGACTTCATCCCTGCCTTTTCGGGTGCCTACATCTTCGGCATCCCGCTCCTGTGTACGATGGAGATGTGGTGGATCGGCCAGTACGCTGACCTGTGGAAACTGCTCATCTTTCTTGGCCTTGCATTCGTCGCCAACCTTGGCCTGACCTACGCTGCCGGCTTCAAGCGCAGAAGCACGTTCGGCACAACGGTAAATCAGGCGGTAGATGCGGTCGCCGTGGGAATTGTGGCGGCGACCATCATGCTTCTTCTCCTGAACCAGATCCGTCTCTCCGAGCCTCTGGACAGCATTGTGGGGAAAAACGTCGTCCAGACAGTTCCATTGAGCATTGGCGCCTCCGTTGCCAACCAGATATTCGGCACCCGAGGTGAAAAGAGCCGCCAGGGCGAATCTCATGGCGAGCCGATGGGACCGTGGCACTCATTCTTTTCCGACGTCGGGGCAACAATCATAGGTGGGATCTTCATTGGCTTCTCGATTGCTCCCACAGACGAGGTTCCCATGATTGCGGTTGCCTTGGATTACCGCCATCTTGTTGCCGTCATCGGGTTTTCGCTGGTGGTAAGTTACATGATCGTCTTCGCCAGCGGCTTTGACCAAGCCTCCCCTCAAGGCCTCTTCCAGCGGCCCTTTACGGAGACAACGCTCGCCTACATCGTTTCGCTGGCCGTTTCGTTTGTCGCCCTCTACTTGTTCGACCAAATTGAAATGGGGGATCCCCTCCTCTCCATGCTGGAGGAAACCCTCGTCCTCGGTGTCCCGGCGACTGTCGGCGGCGCTGCTAGCAGGCTGGTGATATGAGTCAAAAGCAGACCCATGGCGAGGCCCAGGAGGAAAGAAACGGGAGCAGCGACAACCAGACATCACCGTCTGGCGACCAGAACCGCTCTGTCGCGGAGTGGACGACGCTCGGCATCAGCATCGCCATTCTGGTCTTCATCCTCGGGCTCACGACGTACTTATATGTACGGGGGGCGGTGAAAAGCCCGCAGTCATTCTCGTGGAGCCCCAAATGCAGGAGCTCAGGCAGGATAATGGCGGGTACTACTTTCCAGTCATCGTCCGCAATGAGGGCGACCCCACGGTGGAGGAAGTGACTATCGAGGCGGAACTTGATATTGGCTCTGGAGAACCGGAGACTGCCCAATTCACCGTCAACTTCCTCGCGGGCGGTGAGCAGGTAGAGGGAACGTTTGCCTTCCAGCATGATCCTGCAGAGGGTGACCTGACTGCCCGGGTCATGAGCTTCCAGGAACCCTGAGCACTGAACTCAAATCCACCATCGGGGCAACAATCCCCGGTTCAGCTTGACGGTATCGACATGCAGGCTCCGGATGAAGACGCTCGCCGCTGCGCTGCCCCTTGGCACCCCCCGACTGCTCGGCGGCAATCGGCTGCCCAAAAGACATTCTTTACGGTCCCGCCTCTTGCTCGTTCGCTCCCCGATCTCTACGATGGCCCTACATGAAATGGACAAACGATAAGGAGAAGGAGGATCGATCATGGCGATCAAGACGGTTGGCCTGCTGAGCCCAGGCGATATGGGGCACTCTATCGGACACGTGCTGCACTCAAACGGACTGAGGGTGCTCACCTGTCTGGAGGGTCGCAGCGCACGTTCCCGTGAACTTGCTGCCCGTGCGGGAATCGAAGAGGGCGGCAGTCGTGAAGATGTGGGCAAGGTCGCAGCTCTCTTCATCAGTGGCCTTGTCGCCTCCTCCGCATTGTCGGTCGCCAAATCCGTCGCAACTGCCCTGCATGCAACCT
>JAUJLY010000236.1 GCA_030447145.1 Thermomicrobiales bacterium | reverse complement strand
AGGGTCAAAGACTTCCAGCTGTACCCGGTCCATGAGTCGCTTTTAACGCAACTTGACGGAGATGAGCCCCGCGGTGAGCCGGGTCGCATGGATCGGAGCAGGAATGTCCTCCCAGAGCCAGGGGAGTGCTCCGATATGGTCCTCATGTCCGTGAGTAATGAAGAAGCCGCGGATCTTGTCCTTCTTGCCCTTGAGGTATCCGATATCCGGCAGCACGAGATCGACGCCGGGCTGATCCTCCTCCGGAAATCCGAGGCCACAGTCGACAACAATGATGTCGCGATCAGTCTCGAGAACCAAAAGGTTCTTGCCAACTTCAGCGATACCGCCGAGGAAGATTATGCGTACCGATTCATTCACGCTTCAGGCTATCCTTGATCCCCGGTAACAGGGCGCATCGTCGTACATTTCCAGGGTTCCTGTTCAATGATCCCACCTCGATGGAGAAGACTCCCCAACAGGCGCGCTCTTCCTGCTGCCACGATCACTACGGGACACCAGAATCGCCACGCCACGTCAGCACCGCCCTAGAACAACGTGCCCTGGCTCGCCTGTGCGGTCTTCTCGCGGTCGATGCTGCGCTGCTTGTCACGTTCCGCAAGCAGCCTCGGCAACTTCTGGAAGTCTTCCTCGATGGTGCTTCGCAGTGCACCATTGTGGAGTGCCGCGGCAGGATGATACATCGGCACCACAAAGCGTCCCCCGACCTCCTTGGCCTCGCCATGGATTTTGCTAATCTTTTCGCCCGGGAAGTATTTCGCCATGGAAAACCGTCCAAGGGTCACGATCACGTCGGGATCAATTGCGGCGATCTGGCGCTCCAGATATACGGAGCAAGCCATGATCTCGTCCGGAAGGGGGTCGCGATTGCCCGGCGGACGGTGTTTCACCACATTCGTGATAAACACTTCGTCCCTCTTCAGCCCGGCCGTCTCTAGGAGCTCGGTCAGGAACTTGCCGGAGTTGCCCACGAACGGTTTACCCTGCTTGTCCTCGTGCCAGCCCGGTGCCTCACCGATAATCACGATCCGGGCATCTGGATTGCCTTCGCCGGGGACGCCGTTGTTAGCAGAGCGATGCAGCTCGCACCGGGTACAACCCACCACCTCTTCCCGAACATCCGCCAACACCTGTTCCGCCGAACCATCAGACATTGTCGTACCTCCATTAATCTCCGAACGTGAGTATAAATCGAGTATCGCGAGCCTGGACACAGCCGGGGCGGCGCTGCTCCCCGACATGAATTGCAAGAGAGCACCTGGGCCAAAGGCGGGATCGCCTCCTTGCACGCAAGCTGCCGATACCACGCAAAGAGAGGGCCCCCGGAATATACGGGGGCCCTCTCGCCTGCTTCCAGGCACAACGAGAAAAGACTAGGGCAGCGGTTCTGCTATCGCCTGCACCCGTTCCTCTTCATCCACGAACGACACGAGGATATGTGCCTCTTCGGCACCCTCTACCTCCGGGAATGCATAGCTGCGGGTCGAGCCCTCGCTGACACTATCCCGGTACTCGGCAGTGACCTCGCCATCCACCAGGAGGAAGACATGAACGTTTCCACCTGACTGGGCGGTAAAGGTGATCTCATGTTCGCCCTCCTCCGTGGTCACCTCCTCGACGATGAGTCCATCCCCTTCCGGGACAGGAGTCTTGCCAGCGAGCGGAACACCATCCCGCGGGGACTGCAGAACAGACATCGGGGAGTCGGCACTTTGCGCCGCTTCAAGCGGCATGATCGGCTCATCCGGTGTCGTTCGGGCATCTGCTGGTGCTGTGAATCCTTCGAAGTCGATCTTGCCCCAGCGGTACGGGTCGCCCTGGACGCCCTGCCAAGTTGACCACCCCAGACGCGTCTGCCCGTTAAGGTCTTGTGTGTCCGAATCGTAGATGAAAATGTTCATCGTCGCGCTGTCGGGGTCAATGTCCGCCGGCAGAGCCTCGAACGGAATGTACGTCTCTACGACGTATCCGGTATACGGCTCACTCACCGCGCTCGCCAGCTCAAACCCCGGTGCGGTCTGGCTCACTGGTCCCTGGTACGCATCGGCATCGCGATAGGCCGCTGGCTCGCCCTCTTCCGTCGTGGGGAAGACCCCGACCTTGAAGGTCGTTGACGTATTGCCTGCAGTGCCAAGCGGGTCGATCGCAATCTCGACTGAATCCGTGCGCCAGTGACGCTTGGCGTCAGCCATGGGCAAGACGGTACCGAGCTCGTCATCCGTCACTTCGACAGCAACATAGATACCTTCCTCGGTGTAGGTGACGTGTGCCGACCCACTGCCATCCTCTGGCGAATCGACCGGTTCGCCTTCCCAGACCCGGCTGAGATCGAGCGCTTCCCCGGTATAGATGTCAGGATCGACGACGCCATCCACGACCGGAGTCGCGGCAGCCTTTGGCACGGTTGTGCTCGGGACGAGATTGATGCCGGCATCCTGCACGGAATCGCCCGCATCAGTAGAAGTCGTGATCGTGAAGGCGTAGGTGCCTTCGTCGCCACCCTCGTTTGAAGTCAGCAGAGATTCAGCGGTGTTGGCGACGGTGAACGATACCGCCTCGGTCGCGCTGGGCGCGAGATCGGTAAATTCCTGTGCAGCGCGATCGGCCTCGAAACCTTCAGGGAGTTCCAGGGTTACCGTTCCGGATGCCGGTTCCGTTGAGGTATTCGTAACATCCACTGAGATGTCGCGTGTCTCGCCCACACCAATGGAGAAGACAGGGAAGATAAGGCTGTCGAGCGCCGGAACGCCGACCTCCTCCACCCATTGACGGAAGTACGCGACTTCGGGCAACGGCTCAAGCTGACCAGTGACGTCTGCGGTAACTGCAACGACCTCCGAGGTCATCGCTGTGCCGTCATCCGTCGTGACCGTCGCATCCAGACGGACCCGCTCATCGATTGGGGCATCCTCCGCAGGCGTTACCTGCGTCGTCCACTGCAGCTCGCCATTCACCTCAACCGGCTCGCCCAGTTCGCCGACGGTCCAGCCCTCCGGTGCGGAGATGGGCACCTCGACCGAGGGATCAACCCCTTCAGCCCGCAGGTGCGCCGTGACTTCAAACGGTTCACCTGGGGCGACATTGAAGACATCACTTGTCAGGTAAAATTCCGAGCCGAGCGGCAGTCCGTTATCCGCCGGAAGGACTGCTCCCTCCAGGATCGCCGTGGACGACGTATTGGCAGGATCGAATGGTGCCCTGCTATCGATCAGCGTGAAGTAATCGCATTCGATCTCGGCAGGATCGGTCGGTGCATCATCGAAATCGGCCCAACCTTGGGACGCATAGATTCGCTGGGCCTCGCGTTCGAGCTGCGCCCACGTTTTGCCATTCGCCTCTGACTCTGTACCAGCCCAAACGCCATAGACGACGTCGGTCGGCTCAGTCGCCTGATAGTTTACGGCACACTCTGGCCCTGGAGTGCCCTCACCGGAGGCACGAGCCCTGAAGATGCTGGAGGTCCGCCACGCATCCAGATCCTCATTTTCGATCTGGTCAGGGAATACCCCCGGGTCAGCGGCAGCGTAGAATGCATCGATTGCCAGGCGACCCGCCACCTGGTGGTGGCCATGCTGGCCGGGGGTCGGCGCAGGATTCATCGTGATGATGACCTCCGGCTGCGTCTCCCTCACAACACGGACAACGCGCTCCAGCGTGTCCTCATAATCCCACGTCTCGGCGGTGAGCTCTGCGCTCACCGTGTAGTAGAAGTCAACTTTGTCGAGATTGAAGATGTGCTCGATTCCCGCCACACCAACGGCGCGACGCTCCTCGTCCTCACGCAGGAACCCGAGCGCAGGCCCTTCCTCGGTGCCGACCGCGTTGCCACCGCCTTCGCCCCGCGTGATGGTGACCACACCGACCTCGACATCGTTGAACTCGTTCCATTCGCCATACGTGCTCAGCGCGAACGCCTCATCATCCGGGTGCGCACCGATGAAAAGCACATCGAGATCGACATCGCCACCGATAACTGTCACCGGTGAAGCAATGGGAGATGCCGTTGGCGAAGCCACGAGGGCCGGATCCGGAGTGGCTCCGTCCGGCTGGATCAGCACAGTCTCTGGAGAGGCAATCTCCACTTCTGCCGGCACCTCCGGAGTTGTGTCCTCTTCCACCGTTTCAGGTAGGTCGGGCGTTGCCTCCACAGAAACGATGTCCGGTGGCGTGGCGCCCGGCGTTGCCACTTGTGCAGTGACCGGAGTTACGAGGGTACTCAGACCGATCAGCATCGCCAGGATTAACGATATGCTCAAACGGGTACTGGATCGACTCCGCATGCTCAACCTCCTTAAACTAGTACCGTTATGTCGGCGTCACCATACGACCATGGAACCTCCGATCTGACAAGCCTCGCCAAAAGAAATCAACCCTTGACCGCCCCCTGGGTAATACCCTCGATAAGCTGCCTCTGGAAGAGCAGGAACATCGCGACGAGTGGCAGAAAAATAATCGTCGCACCCGCCGCGACGATGGGGATGTTGGATGTCCAACGCTCCTGGAAATAGAGCAGACCCACGGGCAACGTGTGGTATTTCGGATCGATGTTTACGACTAATGGCAGCAGGAACTCGTTCCACGTCCAGATGAAGAACATCAGGGACAAGGTACCGATCATCGGGCGCGCGAGCGGGTACATGATCTGCCAAAGCGTGGTCCACGACGATGCGCCGTCCACGATCGCCGCTTCCATGATCTCTTTGGGGATCGAGAGGAACGCCTGCCTCATCAACAGGGTGCCGAACGACATGCTCATCGCGATCTGCGGCAGGATCAACGCCCACAGGCTGTCAAGCAACCCCAGCTCCCGGAGCACGTAGTAGAGCGGCACTACCAGTGCCTGCAATGGAATCACGAGACCAAGGAGCAAATACGCGAAGATGAATCCCGAGCCCCGGAAACGAAATCGGGCGAAAGCAAATCCCGTCATCGCGGAGAAAACGACGGACGGAATCACAACCGCGACCACCACAATGATGCTGTTCAGGAAGAACCGGCCAAAGCGTCCCTGATTCCAGGCCTCTACGTAGTTCTTCCACTGGGCTTCTTCGGGAAGAGAGAATATGCCCTGCACCAACTCGCCCGTAGTCTTGATTGAAGCCAGGATAGTGACGACGAACGGAGCAATCGCGATCACACAACCGAGCACGAGCGCGATATAGGTCAACCAACGTCTAATCATCGTCTTCACCAAATGCACGCATGACCAGCAGCGACCCTGCAAGGGTAAGAATTGCCAGCAGTACAGCGATCGCTGTTCCGTAACCCGCCTGGTTTGCGCCAAAGGCGGTGTTGACCATGTAGAGAGCCATTACCTGCGTTTCATCGCCAGGTCCACCGTCCGTTGTCGCCTTGATGATGTCGAACGCCCGTAAGGCGTTGATAAGGTTCACCGAGAGAACGACCGCAATTTCGCGCCGCAGACCAGGTATGGTGACCGTCATAA
>JAUJLY010000235.1 GCA_030447145.1 Thermomicrobiales bacterium | reverse complement strand
TTCCCTGGTGACCGCGTACAGCCTTGGTGTCGTGATCACCTTTCTGGCGGTCGCGGTCTCTTCGTGGCGCGTGAGTCGCTTGAACGTGGTCGCAGCCATCCGGGATATCCCGGATTCCTATAACGCCCATCGGAACCGCAAGCAGCTCTTCTGTGGAGTGGTGATGCTGGCCGCTGGAGTGCTGCTCGCCTTCCTGGGAATGAATGTCGACCAGCAGGCGCCCTTCACGATCGGCATGACACTGATTCCGTTGGGCATCGCTGCCATCCTGACATTCTTCGGGGCGAACTCGCGTCTTGTCCTCACGATCGCCGGGATTTATCTCCTGCTGTTCTGGCTCTTGCCGAGCGATCTCTTCACGCCGGTCTTCGGCGAAATGAGCGGCAATATCGAGATGTTCTTCGTTTCGGGCATCTGCATTGTCGCCGCATCGACGCTGGTGATCGTGCAGAATCTAGATGCGATCCTCTCGGTCATCACGCGCTACGGCGGCGCATTGAGGTCGATGCTACCGTCTGTGCGGCTCGCGGTGGCGTATCCTGGCGCGAACAAGGGCCGGGCCGGTATGACGATCGCCATGTTCAGCCTTATCGTTTTCTCGCTCGTCATGGTCGCTGCCATCAACAATAACTTCGCAAATGCCTTCCTCAGCAAGCAGGCAAACGCTGGGATGGAGATTCGGGTTGATGTGCCCGATGAGAATCCACTTGGCGATTTCCGGGCCACGCTGGAGCGGGAGGGTGTCGATATCACGCAGTTCAGGGGCGTCGGCAAGATGGTGTCCATGGACAATCTGGATGAGGCGAAGGACGAGGAAGGTGAATGGCTTTCATTCATCGTTTTGGGGATGGATGAGGGGTATCTGGATTCAGCAGAGCTTGAATTCCAAGCGCATGCGGAGGGCTACGAGACGGACGAGGCCATCATCGAGGCGCTCAGGACAGAACCGAACGTCGTCGTCGTCAACCCTGCCTACGCCGAGGACGCCCTGGCCAATTTTGGTGGTCCTCCCACTCCGAAACTCGCCGGTGTACCGACCGAGGGCTCGTTTGCGCCAGCTACAGTCGAGGTGCGGGGTCCGGGGGGCGAAGTTCGGGAGATGAAGGTGATCGGCGTGCTCGACAGCAGCTTGTCCATGCTCCTCTTCTCCTACGTCGGTCCGCCAACGGTGAACGAGGTTATGGGCGGCAGTAGTTCGAGCGCAACCTCGTATTTCATCAATCTTGCCGATGGCGCGGATGCAAGCGCTATCGCCTCGAACATCGAGCGCGTGCTGTTGCCGTATGGCGCGCAGGGCGTGGATATCGAGCAGGAGATGGAGGAGAACCAGGCACAGCAGCAGACGTTCATGTACGTGCTGCAAGGCTTCATGGGTCTCGGCATGATCGTGGGCATCGCCGCGGTCGGCGTTATCGCGTACCGTGCGGTCGTCGAACGCCGCCAGCAGATCGGCATGCTGCGGGCACTGGGTTTCCAGAGCGGAAGCATCGCGCAGGCATTCGTGATCGAGTCGGCAATTGTCGTCGTTCTCGGCACGGTGTCCGGCGCCATCACCGGGCTGATCCTCTCGTGGGTGCTGCTGACAAGCGACGAGTTCTCCGAGGGTGTGGATATCCAGTTCACCGCCCCGTGGGGGACGATCGTCGTCACGCTCGCGGTGGCGATTTTCGCGGCGCTGCTAATGTCCTATCTGCCCGCGCGACAGGCCGGGCGAATTCTCCCGGCAGAGGCACTGCGATACGAGTAAGCGCCTGACGGAGGGATGGATGACCGGAACGAGGGGGCACCACCCCGATGTGGCGTTCCCTCTTCGGTGTGGTCCCTACGCATCACTACAGATTCCTGTACCATGAAGTCGATGCGGCAGACTGTTACCTGGGGTGGGAGCGGCACGCATCGTTTTTCACGACGGCTACATACCTGATAGAGGCTGTTTTATGGAACGACGAGTCAAGATTGTCGCCACACTGGGTCCGGCCGTGAGCGAGCCCGCTCGTCTGCGGGAGCTGATGGAGGCGGGCGTGGATGTCGTGCGCGTCAATGCGGCTCATGGATCCCCGGAAGAGCGTGCCGAGCTGATTGCCAATGTGCGCGAAGCGGCAGAAGCAATTGGCAAGCGTGTGCCGATTCTCTTCGATCTCCGGGGCCTGAAGATCCGGACCGGTCCGCTTCCCGAAGGTGAAGATAGCGTCGCTGTCGCGCGCGGCAGTCGCATTCGTCTCGAGGCCAGTCCCGTAGAAACGGTGCCCGGCCGTATCGGCATCAACTTCCCGAACCTGTTCGAGGTGATGTCCGAGGGTTCGCGGGTGCTGATCGCCGACGGGCTGATCGAGCTTCTCGTTGAATCGATCAAGGGCGATCATGCCATGGCGATGGTCGCGCGAGGTGGTCAGCTCCTTGGCAAGCAGGGCGTGACCTTGCCGGGTGCACCGATCAAAGGTGGCGCGCTTACGGACGCCGACAAGGACGACGTCGCCTTTGCCGTCAAGCATGGGGTCGACTTCCTGGGACTGAGCTTCCTTAACGATGCCAGCGATCTGCATCTAGCAAGACAGATCGCAAGCCAGCATGGCGACATCGTGCCGGGGTTGGTCGCCAAGATCGAGCGCCCACAGGCCCTGATGAACATCAACGAGATCGTCGAGGCGGCGGACGGCGTGATGGTTGCCCGCGGTGACCTCGGGGTGCAGTTGCCGCCGGAGCGTGTTCCCCGCGCGCAGAAAAAGATCATCGGCGTGGCAAACCGCGTGGGCGTCCCGGTGATTACAGCGACGCAGATGCTGGAATCGATGATCACCCAGCCGGTGGCGACCCGCGCAGAGACCAGCGATGTCGCAAACGCTGTTTGGGATGGTACCGACGCCGTGATGCTGTCCGCGGAGACCGCGGTCGGCAAGTACCCGATCGAAGCGGTCCGGACAATGGACCGGATCATCCGCGAGGTGGAGAAGGAAGGCACGGTTCGCTCGGAGGCCGCCAAGCAGAAATTTGCGGCTGAGGACGATCCGGAGTCGCAGTTTGCCGACGCCATCGCCCGGGCTGCGTTCGCGCTTTCGGACCAGACGCCAGTGCAGCATCTTGTCGTCTTTACAAAGACAGGCGCCGCCGCCCGCCGGATCGCCAAGTACCGCCCATTCCCACCGATCATCGCCGTGGCGGATAATGAGCGGGTCGCGCGGCGGCTCAACCTCGTTTGGGGAATTGAGACAGTTGTGCTGGAGGTCGAGCGAGACCAGGATGCGACCTTCCGGAAGGCTGGTCAGCTGATCATCGACCAAAGATTGGCCGAGGACGGCGAGTACGCGCTGATAGTTGGGTCCTTGCCAATGTCCCACGAAGCCGGTCGCACCAATCTCGTGCACTTCCGCATGCTTGGAACATAATTTCGGCAAGAGAATTTTAT
Organism: Thermomicrobiales bacterium; assembly: GCA_030447145.1. Classification (GTDB taxonomy): domain Bacteria; phylum Chloroflexota; class Chloroflexia; order Thermomicrobiales; family UBA6265; genus UBA6265. The sequence goes on along the minus strand of JAUJLY010000235.1, from coordinate 2,079 downwards.
AGAGTTGATGCGGGGAGGCGCGGATGCCTCCCCGTTCGCTTTACACGATCGTCATCGTGACCTTGTGGTAACCGGATGCGCCCTGGGGGACAATGCCGCCCACCTCCTGGGTTTGAGGCTCGCCAGCAGCGTCAAATGCGCGCGAGGTGATAACGTATTCTCCTGGCTTCGGTGGCGTCCAACGATAGCGCCAGAGCGACCAGGTAAGCATGGTGCCTGCGTAGTAGATCTCCGCCCGCGTCCACGTTTCTCCGCCATCGGTGCTGATATCGACCGAGCTAATCCCCCGGTCACCGGCGAAGGCCCGGCCCCGGATCTCGACTGGCTGATTCGCAGGAAACTGCTGCCTGAAGCTGAATGAGCCGCCCTGGAGCACGGTTCGGGGATCGAAGATATCGCTCCGGGTATATGGCTCAAAATTTGGTCCCCACCCCTGCTGCTCGTAGAAGCCCTGCACATCCTCGGTCGCCACGTCAATACGGGTAATCCACTTCACGTTCTTTTCGCCGAACATGCCGGGCACGATTGCGCGCACGGGATACCCATGCACCCGTGGCAGCGGCTCACCATTGATCTCATAGACGAGCAGTGTGCTCTCCTCAAGGGCTTTCTCAATTGGGAAGGTGTCGCGATAGGCATCGGCGCCGGTCAGGACCGCCTCGTGGGCACCATCCCTGATTCCGGCAGACTCCAGAACATCCCGCAGTCGGACGCCCTTCCAGTTCGCATTGCTGAAGAGCCCGGCGCCGATCCGGTTGCTGATGCACATCAGGGTCGTTTCCTGATCTACCTGCTCAAACTGCTTCAGGTTGTCGAAGGACAGCGAGAGAGTGTTGTCGACATGACCGCCTATCTCAAGACGCCAAATATCACGGACGACATCAGGGTCGACGACATTCTTGGTAACGGTGTAGAAGCGGTCTGTCGGCGTGATTGGCTCGATATCTTCTCCGCTATAGACGGTGCCGTCGTAGGGAAAAGTGGCATCGTTGTACATCGTCCGTAACAGGCGGTAGATTGGGATGGTGAGGGCCGCACCACCTGCTGCTGCCACGAAAGCGCGTCGGGGAAGGATGCGCGAGACAGGTCGGCGTACCGGATCCGCCGTTTGCCCTCTGGTGATCGGAAAGATCCGTAACGTGATCGCGCGGTAGATCAGCATCACCGTGCTTGAGAAGAGCGCTATCCAGACAAAGAGGGCCGCGATCGTGGCGAGACGTGCCCAGGAGTAGGGGAGACCCCGATAGTTGGCGGGAAGGACCGGCCAGAGAAAGATCACGAGGCCGATCCACGCAGCAAGCGAGGCAACTGCCAGGAAGATGAGCGCTGGCGTGCTGGCCCCGAAGAACCAGCGCCGGCTCCGTCGAGAGGATGCACTTTCGATAATCAGCGCGTAGACAAGACCCACCACCAAACCGACGCCGAAGACCCCTCGAAGACCGCTGACAATACCGAATTTTTTGAGCCCGTTGTAGCCGCCGTACTTTCCGAACAGACTGAAGAATGAATCGATGTCCAGCATCCGGGCTATGCGGTCGGGAACGGCCTCGACTGGCGGCATGATGCCCAGCCAGTAGCGGCTTGCAGCCATGGCGAGGGTCATCAGGATTGCGGCGATGGCGCCTGCGAGGAGACCCGCAAGCAGCGTCAACATTCGTTGGCCGAGGGAGCGGAGTAGAGGTGGAACCGAGGCCATACGACATATCCCTTTGGATCAACACAAAACCTAGTGCTGACCAAAACTGGAGCACAATGGAATATACGAATGGAAGCACCGTCTGGATTGTTTACCCGGGCGGATGCGCCTTTTTATGATGCGGCTGCACGAGTACCTCTGAGGGAGAAGCAGGTCTGAGACTGGCCCACAACAGCCCGTGAATTACCGCTTCCAGGCAGCGGCGAGCCGGGGATGCGACATAGTTCGTTCGTAGCGTTTCGGGTCGAGGGCCGGATCCCGACGGGCGTCGAACGCCTGCCGTACGCTGATGCCCAGCGGGTCCCGCCCGGCGATCTCGATCTCGCCGGAGGTTGGCGCAACACCTTCCTCGAGAACTCTCAGGTACCAGCCACAACGCCGGG
>JAUJLY010000234.1 GCA_030447145.1 Thermomicrobiales bacterium | reverse complement strand
TCAGCAAGTGCACTCTCAAAACCAGCAAAGCGACCTGCGCTTGGAGTGATCTCGCTTGGTCCGACGATGCAGGCGAAGCGCTCATGCCCAAGGTCAACGAGGTATCGGCCAGCGAGGTAGCCTCCCATCTCGTTGTCGACGAGAACCTGGTCGACGGGCAGGTCTCCCAAATCCCGGTCGATGACGACACATGGGACACCGGCCTGGAGTACTCGCTCGATGGGATCGGGTCCGCCGTCCGAAGATATGAGACCAGTGGAAACAAGGATCAGCCCGTCCACCCTCTTTGCCAACAGCACGTCCAGATAGGCCGTCTGCTTTTCCATTGAGAGGTCAGAATTGCAGAGGATGACGCTGTAGCCTTCCCGAAATCCGGCGTCCTCGATCATGCGAGCGACCTCGGCGAAGAAGGGGTTGGAATTGTCCGGGACGAGCAGCCCAATGGTGTGCGTGATGCGTCGCCGGAAACTACGAGCCAGCAGGTTCGGCCGATATCCGAGTTCGTCGATGGCTGCACGCACCCGCTCTTCGGTCGCTGGATCGACGGCGACGCTCTGGTTGATGACTCTTGACACAGTGGACGCTGACACTCCGGCCTTACGGCCAATGTCCTCCATTGTGGGTATGCGTCTGGTGAAAGGTTCGCCCATTTGGACCTGATCCTCGAAAGGTAACCATCCGCCACGCCGTTTCACCGCGGCATGCCGGATGGTCAAGTAGTTGTGACGAGATTCGCGGGACGAGTAACACGGGAGCATGCCGACACCGCAGGTAGCAGTCGATGGTTTAGCTCCCTTGATGCAGTGAGAGCGAGTCCTATCCCTTCATCGCGCCGGAAACCAATCCACGGGTCAGTGCTCGCTGCAGCACGAAGAAGAAAATCAGGACTGGAAGCGTCGTGAGGGTCCCGGCCGCCATGATGTTCCCCCACTGCGTGGTGAATTGCTGGATAAAGCTGTACATGCCGATGCTCAGCGTGTACTTGCCGGGGGAGGCCAGGAAGACATAGGCGAAGAAGAACTCATTCCATGCGAGCAGGAACGTGAAAACGGCGACGGTCGTGATACCCGGTCCGGCGAGTGGCAAAACGATCCGCCACAGGATCTGCATACGGTTCGCGCCATCGATCAGGGCTGCCTCCTCGATCTCCCGAGGAATTGCATCGAAGTACCCCTTCAGCATCCACACGGAGAACGCAAGGGCAAACGTCAGGTATGTCACCAGCAGCGCCCACAACGTATCGATAAGCCCATAGTCACTCAGCAGGAGAAACAGAGGGATTGCCAGCATTACGCCCGGAAACATTTGGACAATCAGCAGCGTGTTTCCGTAGAGCGCACGTCCCCGGTAGCGCCAACGAGACATCGCGTAGCCGCCGAGGCTTCCGATGATGAGCGCCAGAAATGTGGTGCCAAAAGCGACCAGGAGCGAGTTCCTGAGCCACGTTGGGAACTCCGTGCTCCCGAGTACGAAGGCGAAATTGTCCCATGTCGGATTGCGCGGGAAGAAGTTGAGCCCGGTCAGTATCTCGCTATTCGTCTTGAACGCGCTGCTCATTGCCCACGCGAGCGGGGCGATCGCAAAGAGCGTGATCAAAATCAACAATACGTGTGTGACGATGCTCCACACGATCTTGCCGCCATGTACACGTCTCCTACGCCGGCGCGATCGCCCGGACGTGTTCAGGTCGTGGGCTTGGGCCGGGACGACTGGCTTTTCCGACACTGTGACCATCATCGTGCTCTCTTTCTAGCTCATCTCGCCTTGTTGCTTGGCCTGAAGCCGCAAATACACGGCACCCAACGCAAGCATGAGGACCATAGAGATCACGGCCAGCGACGTGCCGTACCCGATATTGAAGCGCTGGAATGCCTCTTTATATGCAAGCAGGATGAGCGGGGTGGTCGCATTGGCGGGGCCGCCTCCCGTGAGAACGAATGGCAGACCAAAGTCGTTGAATACCCAAATCGCCTGCAGCAGAGTCGCAATGACGCTTACCGGCAGGATCAATGGGAAGGTGATATGTCGAAATGTTTGGAACGGTGTCGCACCGTCCACGGCAGCGGCCTCGTTGAGATCGTCCGGGATCGCGCTGAGCGCCGCCAAAACCGTGATCATCATGAAGGGAAATCTTGACCAAGTCCCGACAACGATGATCGACACCATCGCAAGAGTAGGATCCGCCAGCCAAAGAATTGGGTCGAACTCACCGATGATGCCGAGGTTTATCAGGATTCTGTTGATGATGCCCGACTGATCGTTGAGCATCCATTGCCAGCTGATGAACGACACGACCGGCGGCGCCACCCACGGGATGAGGATCAACGCGCGGTAAACGCCGCGTAGGCGGAGCCGTTGATTGAGGAGCACTCCGGAGAGCAAGCCGAGTAGGTAGCTCAGGCCGACGATACCGAACACCATGACAAACGATGTTCTCAGCGCGATGCGAACGGTATGGTCGTTGAACGCCTTGACGAAGTTATCGATGCCGTTGTATTGGGTCGCCCAAGGCTGGACCCGGTTATGGTATTTGAAGGCTTCGAGCAATCCGACTCCGAGTGGATAAAACTCGATTGCCACTAGGAAAAGGAGCGATGGCAGGATCAGCAGATAGGGCATCGCGTGCTTGCGGATGTGGGCCCGCATACGACCCTTGCCTGACGGTGCCTGGATGTATGGGCGCTGGTGTGTCCCGGCAGTCTGCACCTGCGTTTCCTCCAACGACATGATTGCGGCTCGCAGGCCGTGGCTCCCAGCCAGATGCCAAGCTATGCAAGCTTGCTGACCGGTGAACGCATTCACCGGTCAGCGCAGCTATCCGATCGTCTGCTGTCTAACTGTCCTGACGCTGGAAGAGTGGTTCAACGGCAGCTTGCGCATCTGCGAGCGCGTCCTTTGGCTCACGGTTGCCGGTGATCACTGGATTGATGACCAGGTCAGTCAACGTCGTCCCCATAGAGGCGATGCCGACGGCAGCAGCGGTATTTGGATACCAGTAATCCACTCCGTACTCAAGGGTATGCTCGGCCATCGTGGCAATCAGCTCATTGCTCTGATACGTCTCTGTTTCGAGCAACGAGTTGTAGACCGGCCATTTGCCGCCCGGCTCTGACGAATACATCTGCATCAGATTGTCGGGTTGCATCATCCACCTGAGGAAGGTCTTGGCCTCCTCCGGATGCTCCGTCTGCTTGTAGATCATCCAGGGGTTGGCAAAGGAGACGATGAACTGCGACTCAGGACCCCCTGGACCCTCCAGAGGCGGTAGCAACCCGACTTTGTCAAACAGGTCCGGCGCGTTCACCCGAATGTCCTCGATGAACCAGCCACCGCCGAAGGCCATTGCCGCGTTACCCTGTTCGAAGGCGCGCATAACCTCGGTGAAGGTCCATGACGGGGTGCCCTCGGCTGCAAAGTTCGTTACGAGGTCCTTCTCGAACTCCAGTGCCGCGAGGTGCTCCGGTGTATCGATCGTTGGATTGCCCTCTTCGTCGGCGAGTCTGGCTCCTGCCTGGAAGGCAAGCGTCATGTAAAACTGGTCGGTGTCGTAGGAACCTTGCTTGCCAGGCACCGCCAGCGCGTAGAGCCCGTCTTCCGGCTTATGGAGCGCCTCCAGAGCACTTCTCCACTCGTCCCAGGTCGTCGGGACCGATACTCCGGCTTCTTCCAACAGGTCCTTACGGTAGTAGATGCCGCGCGAGTCAAGCTGCCAGGTGATTCCCGGGGTAGTGCCCTGGAAATCCTGCCATTTCTCGTATGCCCATGGCTTCATGTCGTCGAAGGTGCCATCATTCTGCCACTCTTCATAGAGGTCGGAGATGTCAAGCGCCTCGCCTTGCGCCGCCATGTTGAAGGGGATGCCAGAATCACCACCGCCGATGTCAGGCGGCGTGCCAGCCTGAACGGCAGAAAGAAGTTTCTGGGTGTAATCGCCCCAGGCGAGTTGCCGGAAGTTCACGTAAATCTCCGGATGCTGCCGGTTGAATTCCGTGACCAGATTCTGCATCGCTGCCATGAATGCGGCGGAGCCCCACTGCATGTCCCAGAATTCCAGCTGGACTGCATCTGGCGCAGGAACGAGTGTCGGCTCAGGTGTAGCCCCCGGCTCCTCTTCCTCCTGGGCCCACACCGACGTGTTGCCGAGACCACCGACGGCAAACGGGGTTGCCGCCATTCCACCGATGAGTGATCGACGTGAGAGTCCGTGATTCTTCCTCGACCGTGCCATCTGGCCTCCTCTTCAAGCTGGTCGATCCTGTTCGGATTCCAGCATCACACGAAACAGTCCGGTGCAAACGATTGCATCACGCACGATTCGTCGAGATCTGCGTTTCCCTTTCGAGCCGATGCTGCCCCTTTTACCGAGGGCAACTATCGCGTTGCAAACGTTTGCATGGGCGGAAAGGTACGACATGGAGAGGAGTCCGTCAAGCGAACAACGGGACCAATCGCTCGTGGATCTCGTGGTCGTCATGTTGAGGAATCAGGAAGACGATATTGTCAGGGGAAAAGCGGGTATCAGTCCTCGAGTCGCTCCATGAGGCGGTCCAAGAACTCCCTCCCAAAACTGCGCCCGTCGACTGAAACGGAAACGTTTGCGTGCGCATCCGCCTCTTGGCAGCTGGTGGGATACATGCGAAAGACCCCGTCCTCGATCTTGTACTCAAGGGCCTGGGACTCAAGCTGGAGCCAGCTATTAGGGAACAGGGAGGCAATAGCGAGCGGGTCATGCAGGAAGGTCGACGTACTTTGCAACGCTGAGTCCTCTTCAGGATCCGTAGTCCAGGTATTCCTCTGCCACCAGACGCTCCAGGCGTCAGTCATCCCGAGCAGTGCTTGAGTGACCCAGGATGATACGGGGAGGGATTGCAGCGTGGAGCGGTGAAGCGGCACGCTGAACGTGATCTCGCTGGTGATCCACGTAATCGAAATAGCTGAGCGGGCGCACAACAGCACGGCATCGGGGTCCGATGCCGTGCTGTTGTGGTCCGGCCATGCAACGCGTATACCGCGCTGACGAATGTCCTCTCGAGCACGCTGGGGGAAGAGCGCCTCATGGAACACGCCTCCACTCACGGTTAGGCCGAGCAGGTCAACCGCGAGAGTTGCGTGGGACCGGAGAGCCGTCGCAACATTCGTCAACGGGCCGATGGCGACGAGGTGATACGGCTGCCGCTGTCCTCGCTGGAACAACCATGACACAGCCGCCGTCGCATCGATCAGTGACTCTGGCCCACTGTACGGAAGATCGAGGAGCCCCCGTCCCTCGAATCCAAGAATGGTCGGACCCCGTCCCGGCCCCATCGGCTGCCGCTCACCGAGGAAGACCGGGATATCGGCCCTTCCCATCATCCCAAGGATCCGCGCCGCCATTCTCGCCCGCAGTTCAACGTCTCCGTCCACCACCGTGACGCCGAGGACCTCCACTTCCGGCGACGCCACAGCGAAGGCGAGCGCCATCGCGTCATCCGGATCCGCGCCGATGTCGGTGTCGATCACAATGGGAACGGGCGGCACAATGCTT
>JAUJLY010000233.1 GCA_030447145.1 Thermomicrobiales bacterium | reverse complement strand
ATCGACGACCTCCTGATTGAGGTCGGCAAGTCGCTGAGCCGGTTTGTAAAGAGCGAACAGGCGAACGGCATGCCCATCAGGGGAACCTGAACCAAGCCGGCCTCGTTTTTCTGGTAGAGCATTGGTGGAGTGTGCACCGGGATGCAAGTCACTTGCTTCCCCGGATGGGCTTCTCATGCCTTCGGGCTAAAAACAGGGAAAGAAAGACGGACCATGCGACAGAGTATCTCCACGCGATTCGGGATCCTGGTAGCGCTCATATTGGTTGTGCTGCCGCTCGTCGGTGTTGTCCCGGCGGTCGCCGCGCAGGGAAGTGGGTTGCAGGACGATAACACCTACGAGAGTCCTCAGTTTGGCTATTCGGTGACATGGGGCGAGGACTGGAGTGTCCGGGCCGGGGACGTGTCCTCCGACAGCGGTGGCTATGACGAGATCACCCTCCGCGGTGATGATGGCACGCTCTGGATCCAGGGTGAGGCCGATGAGGTCACTCCCGCCGAGGCCGTCGAAACCCGGATCAGTCTCGAAGGCGACGAGGAAGATGTTGTCGCGCAGGACCTGGAGGCAGATGTTCCGATGACCGAAATGCTGGTCGGGCGGGACAAGGTGCTCATCGAGGGATACACACTCGATGAGGCAGTCGTCGTGGTGGTCCTCTCGGCACGGGAGCGTGACTTTGATGATGACCTGGCATCCGTGCAGGACCAGGTGCTCGTGAACGGCGAACAGGTCCTGACCGGTGAAGAGATCGAAGCTAGCGGCGAGGCCACAACCGATGAGGAGACGGAAGAGCCAGCCGACGACGTTGCAACCGGCGAAGAGAATGAAGAGTCGACGAGGAGGAAGTAGATGAGACCGAGAACTCAGCGGTCACCGGGGGCAGCTACAGCGGCCCACTCTACAACTACACGCTCGAGTTCGACGAGGAGATCTGGGCAGTCACCGAGGAGATTGACTCTGACGAGAGTGATGGGCTCTTTCTGGAGAATGAGACGGGAAGGTTGACCATCTGGACCTGGAATGGTTACGGGGATGATCCTGTTGCCTGCCTTGATGGTGAGGCGGCCCATTACGCCGAGGATCCGACCGTCAAGGACTGGATCTCGGCTGAGGACGCCAATGGTGATCCGATCCGAAACGAGTCTGGCGACTATGCCTACGGCATCTTCACACTGACCTATATCGATCCAGAAACCGAGGAAGAAACCGATCTCGTCGACTACATTGAGTGCCGCACGATTCCCGGTGAGGATGCCACGATGGCCATTCTTGGCTCATCGACACCGGAGCAGTACAACGACCATCTCGATGCGGTGCTTGATGTTGCCGACACCATTACTTTTGAAGGTGGTGAGACCCAGGAGGTTGACGAGCCTGTCGACGAACCGGTCGAGACCGATGCCCCTGAAACCGGGCTCTCGGGCTCGCTCTTCAGCAGCCCATCATTCGGTTTCACCCTCGAGATTCCTTCCCAGTGGCGGGTCGAGGATGAGCGGCTCTCTCGGGATGACGAGCAGCTGGTGCTCTCCAACGGTACGAGCGACGTCATGATCCGGGCGACCGACGAGTATTCCGGTGATCTCGCGGGCTGCATCGACTTCGCGGCGGCGGAAGCGCCCTACGATCTCGAGCTTGCTGAAACCGCCGAGGGTGGTCCGTTCCGGGGAGAAGGCCAGAATGGCGCCTATGGAAACTTCCTCTATGACGATGGCAACGAGGCTTATTTCATCTCCTGCCAGTACATCGAGGAGGGTGAGTCGGTCCTGATCGTCACGCAGGATGTGGCGGCGGAGGACTTGGCGTCCGAGCGGAAGTTCAGGATCGATCTGCAGGACGCGATTCAGATGCCGTAGTCGCTTCGGCACCTGAATGCAGGATGCACGACCCCTGCCATTCGAGTGATGGCGGGGGGCATTGCGTGGGAATGACATTCGACGCGGCCGGTACAATTAGGGAGTAAGTACTCTTCCGGGGTACACGTCGAGAAGTGGCGTGCTCCGGACTCTCACGAAAGGTTCAGGCACGTCGATGACGGATAGTGGCTCCACAGCAATGACGCGGGAACAGGTGCTCAACGCACTATCGAAAGTATCAGAGCCCGCAACCGGGCGAGGCCTGGTAGATCTCAAACTGGTAACGGATGTCGCGGTCGAGGGCCGGGATGTCCGGCTGAATATCGATCTTCTCAGCCCGATCAATACCCATCGGGAGAAGTTGGAGCGGGATGTCCGGGCAGCGCTACGCACCGTGGGTGGTCTCGGCGAGGTCGACCTCAACTTCCGGACGAAGGTCCGGGCGAGTAGTGGTGGGCGCACCGATGCGCAGCCGATCCCCGGGGTGAAGAATACGATTGCCGTTGCTTCCGGCAAGGGCGGGGTCGGCAAGTCGACCGTCGCAGTCAATCTTGCGGTGGCACTGGCACAAGCGGGTGCGAAGGTCGGCTTGTTGGATGCCGATGTCTACGGCCCAAGCACGCCCCTGATGATGGGCGTCAATGAGCGGCCCTTGATGCGTGACAACAAGATCGTGCCCCTGGAGGCGCATGGCGTTCGGGTGATGAGCATTGGCTTTATTCTCGATCCCGCCAAGGCGCTCATCTGGCGCGGCCCGCTGGTGGCGCAACTCATCAACCAATTCCTGAATGACGTGCACTGGGAGGATCTCGATTACCTGGTGCTCGATCTGCCACCGGGAACAGGTGATGTGCAGCTGACGCTCGTCCAGAAGATCCCGATCTCCGGCGCTGTCATCGTCACGACGCCGCAGGAGGTTGCGCTGGCCGATGCCGTGAAAGGGCTGAAGATGTTCCAGGAGGTGAAGACGCCGATCCTGGGCATCGTCGAGAACATGAGCTGGTTCACCAGCCCGGAGAGCGGCACGAAATATCCCATCTTCGGTGAAGGTGGTGGCCAACGTACGGCAGAGGCAAACAACGTCGAGTTGCTGGCGCAGATTCCGATCGAGATGGGAATCCGCGAAGGAGGCGATGCAGGCGAACCGCTGACCGTCACCCATCCGGAATCCGAAACTGGTCAGGCATTCACACATCTGGCGGAACGGGTCGCAACCCAGCTTGCTGCGCAGGCGGTTGCGAAGCCGCGCAAGCCGACAATCATGCTCAAAACGGTGTAGGGGCATTCAAGTCACGTGCAACAAGATGAACGCGGCCTGTAAAGGCCCGGTCCTCCGCTTACAGGAATGTGCTTCGAAGCTCGGGGTATGGCTGATTTAACCCATCCGAGCGGTTGCCTGGCTACTTTCCGGATGGCCCAAGCGAGCAACGACCGGATCAGAAAGACCAACTCCAGATATTTAGAAGCCTCGGCTTCCTATCGTCCCTCCCGAACGTCCAATGCGTCCCGGATGCCGTCACCGACAAAGGTGAAAGCCAGCGTGGTCAGTCCCACCGCGAGACTTGGTCCAATCAGCATCCAGGGCTGGGATTGCCACGCACGATAGCCGTCGAAGATCATCGTTCCCCAGGAAGAGGGCAATGGCGCATCCAATCGGATATCAGGGCTGATGCCGACGCCCAGATACCCCAATATGGCCTCGGCGATAATGGCACCGGGAGCGATGAACGCCGCTGCCACGATCACTGGTCCGAGTGCGTTTGGCAAAATATGGCGGAGGATCACGCGAGGCATTGCCGCTCCACCTGAACGTGCCGCGAGCACGAACTCTTGCTCCTTGAGCGAGAGCATTTCCCCGCGCACTAGTCTCGCCACTCCTGTCCAGCTCAGAACCGAGAGCGTGACGAGCAGGAGGGCCAGACCGTTCCAGAGCTGGCCCAACCGGGTTTCTCTTAGCGCCACTTGCATCACGATGAAGAAGAGCAATGCCGGAAAGGCATAGATCACATCGGTGAGTCGCATCAACAGACCATCAAGCCAGCCACCCGCGTACCCTGCCATCAGCCCTACTGGTACCCCTATCAGCAGGATGATCACCGTAGGTATAAGCGCTACCAACAACGACACTCTTGCCCCGTAAATGAGACGGCTCAGGACATCCCGTCCCACGGAATCCGTCCCAAGAGGATAGTCCCACAGCCCGGTCTGCTTCGGATTGGTCGCTTCGATCCATGCTGCCTGGCGGTAGGTGCCGGCGTTCTTGACATCGGCTTGGACCGGGTTCTGGGGAGCGACTGCCGGCGCAGCTACTGCAACCGCGACGAGCAGCACTAGATAGACCATGCCTGCCGTCGCCAGGTAATTACGTCGAAACCGGCGCCATGCGTCCTGTCGGAGACTCCGTGCTGGTCCTCGTCGGATATCATCCGCGACAACAAGGGCAGGCGAAGGGGCAACGTTCGCCGCTGGCGTCGGGGTCAAGGGTGTTGACATCAGAACTCTTCCAGAAGACCCGGAAAACAGTCTCGTTGCACTTGACATCCGGGATGTCCACAATACGTATCCTTATCTCCGGCCGGCGCGTTGGATAACTTCTATCACCGACCTCGTAGGCGTTCCCGGATTCGTGGATCAAGCAGACAGTAGCTGACGTCCACGGCAACGTTGGCCAGGGCAACCAGCCCGGCGTAGAAGAGTGTCGTGCCCATAATCATTGAGTAGTCGCGGGCCGTAATCGAATCGACGAACTCTCGCCCCAGACCCGGTACGTTGAAGATCGTCTCGATGATGATCGACCCGGTGACCAATTCTGCGCCAGCCGGACCGAGAACCGTGACCACCGGAATGAGGCTGTTTCGCAACATATGCTGCCCGACCACTTGACCCTCTCCAAGGCCCTTGGCCCGGGCCGTTCGCACATAGTCCTGCCGTTTTACCTCAAGGAGGCTTGAGCGGGTAAGGCGTACGATGATCGCCAGCACACTAAGTCCCAGAATCATGCCCGGCAGCAGGTAGGCTCGGCCAAATCCCTCCCACGCTTCCGGTCGCCGCAGCGGTGAAACATGGAATTGTCGGCTGAGAAAGACCAGCAACAGGATCGCAGTCACGAAACTCGGAACCGCCACCCCGGCCGTAGACACGGCCAGTGTTAGCTGGTCGGCCCACGACCGGTGCATCAGTGCCCCGAGGACACCAAGAGGAATGCCGACGACGACGGCAAAAACCAGTGCGACGACTCCCAGCTTCGCCGAAACTGGAAATTTGTCCCTTACGATCGTCTGGACCGATCGGGTCCCGCGCGACTGATAGGATGGGCCAAGATCGAATTGGGCCACCCTGCCAAGGTAATTGAAAAACTGACTGTCCAGGTAGGCTCGGCCGAGAGTAAAGAGGTTATTCACACCTCGTTCACGTGCGGCGGAGAACGCGTCCGGGTTCACCCACGCCGGATCATCAAGGCCAAACCTGGCATCGAGATTGGCGCGGGTGGCCGCGGGTATCGGCTTCTGCCTGTCCCACGGCCCACCCGGCGCCATGTGCATCAACGTGAAGGTTATTGCTGCAATCACCAGCATGACCGGTAGCAGCCAGAGCACGCGACGAACGACAAAGCCGATCATGGTCATCCCTCGCGGGTGATATCAGTTTTTGGAAGAGGGGGCACCGCACGCGGTGCCCCCTCT
>JAUJLY010000232.1 GCA_030447145.1 Thermomicrobiales bacterium | reverse complement strand
CACCAGGAACGCCACGGGACGGATTCGCGGTGGACGCGCTGCGGTGATGAAGGCACTCTTTCTGGCGGGCGGGTCGCGATCCGGCACGATCCCTATTTCAAGACCTGCTTCGATACCTACATGCGGTGCCCCGGCAAGGCCTACAAGATGGGCGTGATCGCGGTGGCGAACAAGATGCTGACGCTCTTGTCGGTAATGGTCCGCGATGGCCTCATGTGGACCGAGACCCAGGCGTCCAAACGCGTCCAGATCACCACGTCATCTTGACAACAGAGACGGTTACTACGGACCCACGTCGGTGTACCAACACTGCCAGTACCCCCCTATACCCGAAACTGGCCATCTTGGCAGCCTTCACCAGCGCACCCCTCAAGGCTGCCAGGTTTCATGCAAACCCACCGGAAACCTGGCAAACTTGAAAACCCCGTCAAACTAGCCAAAACAGCCTCAAACCGGAGAAGGCTGCCACTGGCCAGGTTAATTCGTTTGGCCACCTTGGCGCTCTTGCGGCTTCACACCTGCTCGCGGCAATGCTCTTGCACAAATTAGGAGTGTGGGCGATGATCCAGGTTCAGGCACGAGGTCGACCGGTCGTTCATCTACACGTTGGTTGCAGGGACAAGGTCCCGCGGTACCTGTCGACGGAAGATTCCGCTGACGGTGAACACACAGGAGTTGCGCAATGGGTTCTTCAGAGTTCGATCCACAGTCAGCGTTGCGACGGGCGGTCGATCGCCGTTCGGTATTGAAGTATGGTGCCGCTTCCGCGGGTGCGCTTGGCGCCTCCCGCCTGGCCCGCGCCAGCGCGCAGGACGCCTCGCCGGCAGCTTCCCCGGCGGACGGCCCGAGTGATTTCGGGACCGGCTCGCTGGAGATCAGCGGCGATGTCACGATCCAGTACTGGCAGTACGAGCTGGCGGCAAAGACCCAGCTGGTCGAGGAGCTGATCCCGGAGTTCCATGAAGTAAACCCGGGCATCACGGTCGAGCATGTGAACTTCCCCTACGATGATTTTCGGCAGCAGGTCGCCGCCGCGGTGCAGGCGGGCGAGGGGCCGGACGTTCTCAACGTCTACTACGGCTGGATCCCCGCCTACGTGCAGCAGCAGTTCCTCGTGCCGCTGCCACAGGACATCTTCTCCGCTGATGTGATCCGGGAGGCGTACTTCCCGATGGTTCAGGCAGCCGAGGTGGAGGGAGAGTACTACGCGCTTCCGACGGCGGTGCGGACGCTGGCGCTCTTCTACAACAGGGACATCCTCGAGGCCGCCGGTGTCGAGCCGCCGAGCAATTGGGAGGAGCTGGTCGAGGTCGCGAAGGCAACGGTGCAGAAGGAGGGCGACAACTTCGAGGTCGTCGGCTTCACTTGGGATGTCGGTGGCCAGGGTCACAACTGGTGGCGCGAGGCCCTCAATCGGCAGAATGGACAGATCCCATACACCGATGACAGGCGTGAGCTGCTCTGGACGGAGCCGGAGTGCATTGAGGCCTTCAATTACGCCACCTCCTTTATCATGGAGCACGGCGTGACGCAGGCCGGCTTTCAGACAGACGGCGCCACGGCGTTCGCTGCCGGCAAGGCGGCGCTCCATATCGACGGTTCGTACCGGCTCGGGTCGCTGGCCATCGATGCGCCAGATCTCAACTTCGGCGTCGTGCCGCTGCCCGAGCACAAGGAGAAGGCAAGCTTCGCCTCCTTCTGGGCAAATGGCATCACCCGCAACGCGGCGGAGGGCGACAAGCTGATAGCGGCCTCCAAGTGGATCGACTTCCTCTCCTCGGCGGAGGTCCAGCGCCGCTGGACGGCGGCGATCGGAGAGCTCCCGGCGCGCCAGGCGCTCGCCAATGATCCGGCCCTGCTCGAGAACGAGAAACTGGTGGCGTTCATCGAGTCGCTGCCGTACTCCTACGCGACCTTTTTCGTCAACGAATCCACTCTGCGGCAGGCAGTCATTGACGCCTTCGATCAGGTCGTGCTGAACGGCGTGGACGCCGAGACGGCGGTCGCGGAGGCGGAGGCACAGGTGCAAGAGGAGCTTGACGAGTACTTTGCACAGTTCGACTAGTCACCGAGGGTGACCGTGGCGCGTCCCGTTCGGGGGCGCGCCATTCCCTGTAATCCCTGGACGGCAACCCATGAGTTTGAGTCTGCAGCGACGACGATGGCTTTGGGGCTACGCGTTCATCGCGATCCCGCTCTTCTTCTTCCTCTTTGTGCGCATCGGGCCGACCATCTACGCCTTCTGGATGAGCCTTCATCAGTGGGATCCCATCGCCCTCGATCGTCCCTTTATCGGGCTCGAAAACTTCCGGAGCATGGCGGACGACGAGACCTTCTGGAAATCGCTGCGCAACACCTGGATCTATGTCGGCGTGGGGGTTCCGGCTGGGCTGATCATCAGCCTGCTGATCGCGCTGGGGCTCCAGCGGATGATCCGCTTTACCGGCTTCTACCGGGTGCTCTATTTCCTGCCCTACATCACGTCGCTGGTTGCCGTCGGCTGGGTATGGCGTTGGATGTACATGCCCAACGGCCTGTTCAACGATATTCTGGGCTGGGTGGGGCTTGGGCCATACAAGTGGCTCGGTAGCCCCGATATGGCGATCTACTCAATCATCGCGACAACGGTCTGGCACGGACTTGGTTTTCAGGTTGTGATCTTCCTCGCCGGGCTTGAGAGCATCCCCGAGGACTACCTGGCGGCGGCTTCGGTGGACGGCGCCTCTGGTTGGCAGAAGTTCCGGGATATTGTGGTGCCCCAGCTGAACCCGACCCTGGTCTTCCTGATCGTGACGGGTGTGATCAGCAACCTGCAGGTCTTCACGCAGATCCGGGCGATGAGCAGCGGGGGTACGGGCGGACCGCTCGACAGCACCATCAGCATCGTGCTCTATGTCTACCAAGAGGCGTTCCAGTCGTTGCCTTCCAAGATGGGCTATGCCTCCGCCATGACGGTCGTGCTCTTCCTGATGATCCTGGCGATCACGATCTTCCAGCTCAAGGTGCTACAGCGAGATACCGAATGACGACAAAGACCTACTTCCCGGATGAACCTGGCGTTCCCCTGACAGGGGTGAGGAAGGACGACGCAACAGCGTCGAGACGTACCGCAATGGCCGGTGTAAGGCGGGACCAGCGGCGTCGCCGTGCGGCCCGGATCGCGTTGACGCTGATTCTCCTGCTCGGCGGGCTGGCGATGATCTTTCCCTTTGTCTGGATGGTGGTGTCGTCGCTCAAGAAGGCGCAGGATATCTACACGCTTTCGCTGATTCCGCCGGAACCGACGTGGGGGAACTACACGGAGGTGTTGCAGCGCACCAGCTACATCAGGTGGTTCCTGAACAGCGTCATCGTGGCGGGAATCACCACGCTGAGCGTGGCATTCTTCGACTCACTGGCCGGGTATACCCTGGCGAAGTTCCGGTTTCCCGGGTCGACCGCCGTCTTCCTGCTCATCCTGAGCACGCTGATGGTGCCGACCGAGATGCTGGTCATCCCGTGGTACATGATGTCGATCGAGTTCTCCTGGACGGATTCCTACTGGGGCATCATGTTCCCGGGCGTTATCAGCGCGTTTGGGGTCTTCCTGATGCGGCAGTTCTTCATGGGTTTGCCCAACGAACTGATCGATGCCGCCCGGCTGGACGGGTTTTCCGAGTTCCGGATCTTCTGGAAGATCGGGTTGCCGCTCGTCAAGCCCGCCGTCGCGGCGCTGTGTATCTTCACCTTCCTCGGGAACTGGAACGCCTATATCTGGCCGCTGATCGTCACCAGGTCCGATACGATGCGGACGCTGCCAGTCGGGATCGCGTTCTTTTCGAGCGAGGCGCAGAGCTCGTTCCACCTGATCATGGCGGCGGCGTCGCTCGCCACCGTGCCGGTGATCATCATCTTCCTGATCTTCCAGCGGCATATCATCAAGGGCATTGCCCTCGCAGGGTTGAAGGGGTAGGGAAGGGCGTTGCTGCCCACCAGGACGGGCTTGAACGCGATTGTGCGGCGGCGCAGGGACAATTCCAATGGAGCTGGTCCCAGCCTTACAGGTAGACAGTCAATGCGCTTCGCGTAGGATTCTTCCCCTTCGACGTTGCCCAGGGTCAGAATGACGAAAGAGGGCGAGGTGCCGAGGGGTTGGCCGAAGGGAAGGCCGCTGCTGGAGGGTCAAATCTATGTTGGCCCGTGCTGCGCATCAGGGCGGACATAGAGTCCGTCCGTACGGGTCAGGCTGGTGTAGGCCCCCAGCCGGCGAATGATCGTGATTGCCATCAAGGAGAGCCCATGTCCATCGACGCGGCGGGATCATTTCCGCATCCTGCCTATGCCCAATACGTGCTGGAACCGGCCTTCAGGGAAAGCAAGCGGCATCTCTTTGCGCATATGATCGCCGCGAATGAGGCGCATGCGATCATGCTCACGGAGTGCGGTGTGATTGAAGTGGCACAGGCATCCGCCCTGCTTGGTGCCCTGCGTCAGGTGAAGCAGCAGGGCGCTGACGCGTTCAGTTATGCGCCTGAGATCGAGGATCTCTTCTTCGCGGTGGAGGGCCACCTGATCGGGCTGGCCGGCCCTGATGCCGGGGGGAACCTGCAGATTGCCCGGTCCCGCAATGACCTTGCCGCCGCCATGAGCCGGATGATGCTGCGCGAGCGGCTTCTTGTCGCGCGGGAGCGGGTGCTCCATCTGCGGTCCGTGCTGCTAGACATGATCGAGCAGCATATCGAGACGCTGATGCCGGGCATCACGCATACACAGCCCGCGCAGCCCACAACGCTCGCGCACTACCTGCTTGGGGTGCTCGGTCCGCTTGAGCGTGACAGCGATCGATTTGCACAGGCGTGGAGGCGCACAAACCGGAGCTCGCTGGGTGTCGCCGCGTTTACGACGACCAGTTTTCCCATCGACCGCGACCTGACGGCGGATCTGCTCGGGTTCGATGGCTATGTCGAGAACGGCTACGACGCGGTCGGGGCAGGCGATCATCTGCTGGAGTCGGTTCAGGCGCTTGTGAACAGCGTCGGTTCGCTCTCCCGCTTCGTCTACGATCTGCTGGTCTGGGCCCGGACAGATGTCGATATCCTGCGGATCGATGATGCCTTCATCCAGATCAGCTCGATCATGCCGCAGAAGCGCAACCCGGTGGTGCTGGAGCATGTGCGCGTGCGTATCGGTTGGGTCTATGGGGAAGCCTCGGCGGTGGAGACGATCGTCCACTCGGCGGCGTTTGGGGATACCAACGATGTCGAGGACCCGATGTTCGTCCCTCTGACGCGGGCGTTCGACGCCGCGGAGATGGTGATTCAACTCCTGGCGGCCGTGCTTTCGACGGCGACGTTCAATGTTGCCGGTATGGAGCGGCGTGCCGCGGAGGGCAACACGACGACCACGGCGCTGGCGGATGCGCTGGTGCGGGAGCATGGAGTTCCCTTCCGCTCGGCCCACACGATCGTCTCTCGGATCGTGAACCGGACGATGCGCGGAGATGTACCGATCACCGCCGGCCTTGTGAACGAGGTCAGTGCGGGTGTGCTGGATTCACCGCTACGG